>JBAQOA010000018.1:0-20339 GCA_049304335.1 Minisyncoccia bacterium
CTGTTGGAGACGCCAAAGAACGCTTCAGCGAAGATGCGCTCCGCATACTCCGTGGTATACGCCTACACTCCGAGCTCGGCTTTGGCGTGGATAAGGACACTTTGACAGGAATGAGTGAAAAAGTTGAGCTTTTAAGCCATATTTCAAAAGAGCGTATCCGAGATGAATTCATACGTATCGTCGACTCTCCAAACCCCTCTCTAGGGCTCATTTTGGCCGACAGAATAGGGGCTCTAGAGTATATGGTGCCAGAACTACTAGAGGCTAAAGAGATAGCCCAGAATCAAGCGCACGCCTTTGATGTTTGGACACACCTACTCAAATCGCTTGATCACGCAGCACAAAAGAAATACCCGTTTCACGTGAGACTAGCAGCACTTTTGCACGACGTTGGAAAGCCCGCTTCACGAAGATGGTCTGATGAGAAGAAAGATTGGACATTTTATGGCCACGAGGTTATAGGCGCTAGAATGGCTAAGAATATAATGGAACGCCTTCATTTTTCACGTGAAACAATCAAAAGTGTCGTTAATTTAGTTCGTTGGCATATGTTTTTCTCTGACACGGAGCAAATTACACTCTCAGCCGTACGTCGTATGGTTTCGAATGTTGGTAAGGACTCTGTTAATGATTTAATAGCGGTTAGATTCTGCGACAGAATTGGCACAGGGAGACCAAAAGAAAGCCCATATCGCCTAAGAAAATACCAAGCAATGATAGAGGAAGTGATGAGAGACCCTATATCTGTAGGAATGCTTGCAGTAGACGGCAACTACATAATGAAGGAGTTTCACGAGAAACCAGGACCCCGCCTTGGATTCTTGCTACATGCACTTTTAAATGACGTGCTGGAGGACCCTAAGTTAAATACCAAAGACGAACTCTCTAAAAAAGTTGAGGAATACCTAAAGCTCGATGATAAAACACTAAAGGAACGTGGTGAAATGGGAAAAACAGCCAAAGAGAAGGAAGAAGAAGGGGAATTATCAAAAATACGCTCAAAATATAAAGTCTAGTAAACAAAAACGCCGCTGACCCGGAGGTTAGCGACGCTAGGCGATGACACTGAGAGGTAGGGTTACTCTGCTACCCTTTAAATTTTATAGTTTGGTGGAGCGTATGAGTTGGAGCCCTTAACTCGGTCGCAATGCGCGACACGGTCATCTGGAAAGAACTACTGCCAGACGGTCCCCAAGAGGAGAAAAGGGTCTCGGTTTTTGCCTAGCGTCTAACAGATATTCTAATACTAAAAGACAAATTGTATATAGAGATTGTGGGGATAACTTTGTCCTTTAATTTGTCCGTGATTATATGGCTTTGTGTAGCGGTGAAAATACTAGAGTGAAATATCTAATTCGATAGGGCAGTGATCGGAACCGTATATATCTTTCCAAATAAAACTTTTTTTAATTTTCTTTACAAGTTCTTTGTTTACAAAAAAATAATCAATTCTCCATCCAACATTCCGATCCCTAGCAAAAGATTTTTGATCCCACCATGTGTACTGTGCGAGCTCTCCTGGGTGCTCATTCCTAAAAGTATCCACATATCCTTTTGCAATCACTTTATCTATCCAAGCTCTTTCTTCTGGTAAAAAACCTATATGGTCTGCATTCTCCTTTGGTCTAGCAATATCAATTTCGGTATGAGCCACATTTACATCTCCACAAAAAATTACATTTTTATGTTTTTTTCTTAATTTTTCAGCAAATTTAAGGAATTCCTCATAAAAACCCAGTTTGTATTTCAATCTTTCTGGTGCACCCCCTCCATTAGGGAAGTAGCAGTTCATAACAACAAAATCCTTAAATACGGCTGTAAGTAAACGCCCTTCTTTATCATATTTTTCTACTCCCATTCCATATATGACTTCAATCGGCTTTTCTTTTGTATAGGTAGCGACTCCGCTATAGCCTTTTTTCTCTTTTGGCCAATCGAAAAATGAGTAATAACCTTTGGGCGATGCAATCTCTGGCGGTAGCTGATCTACTGTTGCTTTTACTTCTTGTAGACCAATGAAATCGGGGCTTTGTTTGAATATCCAATCTAAATTACCGGATTTCTGAGTGGAGCGAATACCATTTAGGTTCCAAGAGATTAGTCTCATACCTGTAGTTTATATTCCCTGACTCTTAGTTGCTAGTTCTATAAAAACGAACGTCCGCACGGGTGAAACCCTGTGCGGACGTCTATTATGTTCCACTTCTATCGAAGCCAGTATGACACAGCCCGTCTGAATGACTTCTCATACTTGGCAATTCTCGCTTTCTTGAGAATGGCACGCGCCTTACGTGCCTTGCGGACGCTGCGCGAGTTTGCACTCCTTCGGAGTCTGCCTCCAACAGAGTGCTTGGACTGCCAGAGATTTTGCTTGGTGCGCTTCTTGAAGCGCGGGGTGCTGTGCCGGCACATCACTACCTCCGTGGTCTTTGGTCTGCAGACACTTTAGTTAAAAGACGGGTCAAAAGCAAATTTATTTTGTATTGTGAAATTTTTTATGGACATCTCGTAAATGTTTATCGGTCACATGAGTATAAATTTGGGTAGTCGCAATATTTGCATGACCGAGAAGAGTTTGAACAGAGCGAATATCGGCGCCATTTGAAAGTAGGTCGGTTGCAAATGAGTGACGCACTATGTGTGGTGTTACTTTTTTAGAAATACCCGCTTTCACCGCATAATATTTTACTAAGCGTTGAACAGAGCGAGGGGAAAGAGCAGAAACATCTTTTGAATTATTTGCCTGCCCTGAGCTTTGTCGATGGGCGAGTTCTACAAACAGCGCATCAGACATATCCTTTCTTTTGCTTAAATAATTTTTTAGTGCTGAACGTGCTTCTTGTGATAAAAAAACCACTCGCACTTTTTCTCCCTTGCCTCGCACAGAAAATTCATCAGCCGAGAGGTCCAAATCTCTAGGGAGTTTGCATAATTCTGATACACGAAGCCCTGTAGAAAATAGAAGTTCTAGAATTGCTTTGTCTCGTAAACTTTTTAAATTACTTTCGTTTGGCGCAGATAAAAGGCGCATTAGTTCTGCTTTTGAAATTAGGTCGAGCGAACGTTCGCCAACTTTTGCGAGTTCAATTCTATCTGGAGGCAATGATTTCGTTCCAACCCTTAATAAATATTTAAGAAATGAACGCAATGCAATTAAATAATAGTTCTGTGTTTTCTTTTTTAATGTTTCCTTATGTCCATCTTTGAGAGTGCCCGAATCCTGACGATTGAGCCACATTCTAAAATCACGAATAATAGAATCCGTAATATCTTCTGCTTTTTTCAATTTTGAAAACTCTTCGAATCTATATAAGTAGTGCGCATAGTTTTCAACGGTCTTTAAAGAACGCCCTTTTTCTATCTCCAAGTACTGAAGAAAAGAATGTATTTGATCTTGGAGTTTTGTGCTTGCCATTTTGTTATCACTTATATCGGATTACCGATACATCTTCATCGTTCGCGTCCAATAAGTAAGTAAGCTTCCTTGCTGAATTGCTCACTCCCTGTTGTCGTACAATATTTTACCATCTTTAGCGTCAACCTAGGAATCTGGCCTTTTGTTTAATTACACAATGAATGACCCCTTGCGTAAAATTAAAGGGTGTGCTATTATTTGCAACGTGATTACAAAGACAAAAAAGCAGAAAATCATAGCTGAAGCCGCAGTCCACAAGACTGATACCGGCTCTGCATCTGTGCAAATTGCGATACTTACTCGCAAAATAGAGGAGCTTGCAATGCATTTGAAGAAACACGCACAGGACAATCACTCCCGTAGGGGACTTTTGAAAATGGTTTCAGAGCGCCAAAAGCACATGAGATATTTGGAAAAGAAAAACCCTAAAGAATTTGCATCACTTATGAAGAAAGTAGGTTTGAAGAGAAAAACTGCTTAAATTTCCTTTTTGTAACATCCGTTCGCTTTTTATAAATTTAAACTAAATTTTATGTCAATAATTAAACATAGTGAACAGCGCGTTGCTGTTCTTATCGATACACAAAACTTGTATCACAGCGCAAAAAACTTATACAACTCAAAAGTTAATTTTAAAAATGTTCTAGAGGAGTGCGTGGCAGGCCGTGTATTAGTACGCGCTACTGCATATGTAATTACTACAGAATCAGGCGACGAAAAGGCTTTTTTTGAAGCGCTTGAAAAATCTGGAATTGAAACAAAAACTAAAAACCTACAAATTTTCTCCGGTGGAGCTAAAAAAGCAGACTGGGATGTAGGCTTAGCAATTGATGCAGTAAAAATAGCCTCAAAAATAGACGCACTCGTTGTTGTGTCTGGCGATGGCGACTTTATTCCTATGGTTGAATACTTAAAGTCACACGGCGTGCAAGTAGAAGCAGCCGCTTTTGGCCGTTCAACTTCAGCAAAACTAATTGAAGCCGCAGATGATTTCATTGACTTGGACTCAAACCCTAAAAGATTTTTACTAAGAAGTGCACAACAGGGAAGACAAGGGACTCAAAGAAATAGAGCACCAAGAGATACAGATACAAAAGAAAATTTTGATGAATCACCAGAAGTAAATTCAGAAAAAGAGAGCGTGTTAGAATAATTAGATGGACCCTAAAAATCCTCCCTTACCAAACCAAGTGGGGAACCCCAAAGAACAAAAACCTGAATTGGAATTTCAGGATGACACAGTGCAGGCTCTTTTAGTCAAAGCAAGAAAAGATGCAGAAGAGAGAGCTCAAATGTATTCCGCCAATAAAGGCGTCCTTTCAAGTGTGCCACCCGGAACGCGTGGTGAATTAGAAACAGGAATAAAATTTGAACCTGTCATTGAACCAGCCCAAACTCCTGTGGTTGAGTCAACAAAGTTTGAGGCAGTGCCTGTTGAGGTGACCCAGAATACCCAAGAAGCAGTGGTGGAACACGATACATCACTAAAAAACCTGCGAACTTATCAAGGTGATGTGGCTGAAGCACTTAAAGATCAAAATGCATCAACTATTTCTATCGCCATGGCCCAAAGGAAGCGAGATGAAAAACGGCCCAGAATAGTTGAGACCCCAAACGAACTAAAACGAGAAAGAAAAAATACGTGGCTCGCAATAGGTTCTGCAGCATTTTTAGTAATTGGTCTTGCAATTCTGGGCGGACTTTATTATGTGCACGTACAAAATTTGCCCGTGCCAGTAGCTGAAGCACCAAAGACACTAATAAGCTTCGACAAATCTACTGAAATACTTTTCCAAGGTTTAACAAAAGATAAATTTATGTCCCTAATTTTTAGCGTGAAAGCGAAAGTTGGTGTACATATGGGAGAAATAAATTATTTAAATATTATTAAAAGGGGTGGAACAACTCCTGAAACAACTACAAGCAAACCAATAGGTGCTAAAGATTTGTTTTCTTTGTTAAAAACAAAAACTCCACAAACACTGACAAATTCTATTTCAGAAAAATTTATGCTCGGCTCGTATCAAGGAAAGTTGCCAGGCATTTTCATTTTAGTTGGTATTACTTCCTATGAAAATGCATTTGATGGAATGCTCAGATGGGAAAATAATTTGTGGAATGATTTGGGTGCACTATTTTCACAAAACCCAATACCAGTCTCGGCGCAATCAATTCAAAACGAATTAGCGACAACCACCTCAACAACAACGGCAAGTAAAATTTCCACAACTACTTCGGCAACCCAAAGCACAACTAGTCCGATTGCCCCAATTACCATTCCATTCGACGCAAACAAAGTAAGTTCAACTACAGTATTTTTACCAAGCCCATTAGTTAAAGATTCTTTCATTGATAAAGTAATTTCAAATAAAGATACCAGAATATTGCAGAATCAATTCGGTGAGACAGTATTCGTGTATGGCTTTGTGACAAAAGATTTGCTACTTATGGCTTCAAATGAGGAAACATTTAAAGCAATTCTCGACAGGGCATTCGTCGCACAAGGGCAATAATCATCTAAATATTTTGTAATTAATTAGTGCTAGGCAAAAGCAAATGTAAGAGTTATCATACTGCCATGACAGAAACACAAATAAAGCACTTCGAGAACAAGTTATTAGATGAAAAAGCTCTTCTTGAAAAAGAGCTATCAGAGGTAGCCGAAAAAAACCCAACCAATCCAACAGACTGGGTACCAACAATCGGTGACAAAGACCAATCGCAAGCAGATGATAACCAAACCTCTGACTCTTTTGAGAACTTGGAAAACAACATCGGAGTTACAACCCAATTAGAAAATCGTCTAAACGACATAAAAGACGCATTAGCAAAAATTGCTACTGGCACATATGGAATGTGTGAAGTTGATAACCATGCTATTGAAATAGAAAGACTGGAAGTAAACCCAGCCGCACGCACCTGCAAAATACATATGAAATAATGTACTTATGGCTTTTGCCAAAGTACATAGTGCTCAAACTAACTTATTGAGTGGAGGCATAATAGATGTCGAGATAGATCTCTCTCGTGGTCTTCACTCTTTTTCAATCGTCGGACTTCCCGACAAAGCTACAGAAGAAGCGCGCGACAGGATTGCTGCCGCCATAAAAAATTCTGGTTTCACATCCCCAAAACAAAGAAACCAAAAAATTGTAATAGCTCTTGCACCTGCGGAAATAAAAAAAGAAGGGTCTGGTTTTGATGTTGCAATGGCAGTTGGGTACCTTTTAGGCACAGAAGATATTGAGGGAGACGTTTCACAGACTGTTTTTATGGGAGAGCTATCGCTAGACGGAAAACTTAGACCAGTGAGAGGAGCAATAGCACTTACAAAAATTGCTCATGATAATGGGTTTAAAGAAATAATTGTTCCATTCGAAAATAGGGTTGAGGCTGCATTAATTTCTGGAATTGATGTAATCCCTGTTCGAACACTGGCAGATGTAATCACTCACATCCAAGGTGAAAAAATTCTTCCGCAACAAAAAACACAAATTGAAGAAAAGGAGATTGATGAAGATATAACTTTTGATGACATTGTTGGACAAGAATCTGCAAAGAGAGCACTCACTATTGCAGCCGCAGGAAAACACAATATTGGTTTGTATGGACCACCAGGGACAGGGAAGACGATGCTTGCAAAAGCATTTCGTTCTGTTCTCCCAAAACTTTCTCATGATGAAATTTTAGAAATAACTAGCATTCACTCAATTGCTGGAACATTAAAAGAGCCGTACATAACAGACCCACCATTCCGCTCACCACATCACACAAGTTCTTATGTCGCACTTGTTGGCGGTGGCGCCACACCTCGACCCGGAGAGATCACATTGGCTCACCGTGGTGTTTTGTTTTTGGATGAATTTGCAGAATTTGAAACTAGAGTTTTGGAAGCACTCCGAGAACCATTGGAAGAAAAGAAAATTTCTGTTTCTCGCGCAAAAGCTACTGCAGTATTTCCTGCACATTTTATTTTGGTAGCTGCGCTCAATCCATGCCCTTGTGGTAATCGTGGATTTAAAGGCCCTGCATGTATTTGCTCACCAGTTCAGTTATTAAAGTATGAAAGAAAAATATCTGGACCAATTTTAGACAGAATAGATATGTGGATTTCAGTCGGAAGAATAGAACATGAAAAACTTTTATCTGAAAAAAATAGCAGAGAAAACTCTAGAATAAAAGAAACTATAAAAAGTGCCAGAGGTATACAACAAAAAAGATATTCGAAAATTGAAAATACAAAAGTTAATGGAGATTTGTCGGTAAAAGATTTAATAAATTATATAAAAGTTTCTGATAACGTAAAGGAAACGCTAAATGATGCCGCTCGAACTTTAAATCTTTCCCCGCGTGGATATCACAAAGTAATTAAATTAGCACGCACAATTGCAGATTTAGAAAAAAGTGAAGAAATTAAAAAAGAAAATTTGCTTGAAGCGTTGTCGTATCGTCCACCAAAAAATACACTCGCATAAAAATTTTTAAATTCGCCGTTGCTCTAGTAAAAATTCTTATGCCTATTCTAAGCAACACAACTTCAAGCGAACCAAAAGTTTTGACGAACATTGCGCAGACGAACCAGCGCGGTGAGTCAATCTGTCCTGAACTTTGTGAAGGACTCTTGACTCTGGTGAGTCGAGCATAGGAAAACCCCGCGCTGGCGGGGTTTATCCGTGTTCGGCAAAACTTATTAGTGAGCGTCTCTTATTGAAATGGATTCCTAGCTCCACGAACTTCAAAGTGAACGTGCGGGCCGGTAGTCTTACCAGTCAAACCGATATAACCAATTACTTGTCCGCGGTTTACATGGTCGCCAACAGATACTGTGTTTGAAGAGTTGTGTGAATACAATGTTTGAGTGCCATTATCATGCTGGATTACAACATAATTACCATAACCACCATTCCAACCTCCCACTCTAGAAATAATCACCGTGCCAGGTGCTGCGGCCACTATTGGAGTACCAACAGGGGAACCAAGATCAACGCCATTGTGTCCGTGTAACCCTTGTGTTTTCCTTCCTGGAACAGGTCTCATGTAGTATCCAGACACCACTGGATTTGACGATTCAACAAATTTTACAGTATTAGAACTTCCACTAGAACTCATTTCTCCGTCTGGCACGATAACAACATCTCCTACATTAAGTTTGGTATCGGCAGAAATATAGTTATAGGCTAATACTTCTTCGATATCTGCTTTGTATAACTTCGCGATAGATTTTACTGTGTCACCCTTCTTTACAACATGTCTAACACCTGAAATTGGCAAAATCGTCAAAGTTTGTCCTTCCGATAGGGTGGTGCCACTTAAATCATTGGCCCATCTCAAGGTATTCACAGTCACATTAAACATCTTTGCAATTGATACTAAAGAATCGCCCCTGTGTACTACATATATAGAAATCTGGTCTGAAGAAGGGCGATCTTTCAGGTTTTCTGCCAAACCACCAGCCGGTGAATCCTGAGAAACTAAAGCTCCATTATCTACTACTAACTCTGCACCACCTATATTTGCATCTGGATTAGTATTTATAGCTGCCTGAAGCAGAGGAATTGTTTGTGAGTTATATGCCCTAACTGGTTCAATGGGTTTTTTAAAATTCTCTAAAAAATCAGTAAAAAAGCCAGCAAAGGCTGGGCTCGCTGGCATAAATACCAAAACAGATGAGACAAAAACTAGCGTCCCAACAATGAAGCGCAAAAAGCGATGTCTTATGTTCCTCCCCATCTTCGGGTCGGTTTTGTGTGAATTGGTAGAAATAAGCTCTAATTTAATGGGTAAACCTGAATTCGGTCGTTACTGTAATGTCTTTCGTTAGGGCCTACCCCATTATAGACAGGCCAAACCTTTTCACAATGACAATGCACGCCATGGTCTGGTATGGTCAAAATATGGCTTAAATACTAGCTTTTCCGACAAAAAAGGATATAGTAATAACGTGTCAAATTTAAATTCAAAACAGCAGGAAGCAGCTGGCACATTATCCGGCCCGGTACTGATTTTGGCAGGGGCAGGGGCCGGTAAAACCAAAACCATAACAGAGCGCATTGCAAACTTGATACATCACGGCATACCAGCAAGCTCCATCCTAGCTATTACATTTACAAACAAAGCCGCCAAGGAAATGCGGGAGAGGGTTTTTGCCCGTCTTGGTAGAGAATTACCTAGATCCTTCGAAATGTATGGCACATTTGACGTACCATTCATCTCAACCTTCCATTCGTTGTGTGTTTTTATACTTCGTCAAGAATACTTGGCGGCAAATATCAGTAAGAATTTTAAAATCTTTGATAAAAACGACCAGAAGAGCGCTATTAAAACCGCACTCGAAAGAATCAAGGTTGATCCTAAAGAATATGAGCCCGGTAGAATCGGCTCATTTATATCTCGTTTTAAGAATGACTTCTTAACCCCTGATGAAGCTTTGCAAAAAGCTGAAAGCGCTCTCGGGGAAATTGCTGCACGAGCATACAGTGAATATGAAAGGGTATTGACAGATGAAAGGGCACTCGACTTTGATGACTTATTATTTAAAACCGCAAACCTCTTTAAAAAGCATCCAAATATTTTGGAAAGGTATCAAGAAAAATGGTTGTATATTCACATAGACGAATACCAAGACACAAATGAAGTTCAATATGAACTTGCAAGGATGTTGGCGATGAAAAATAAAAATATTTGTGTGGTCGGTGATGCTGATCAAAATATTTATTCATGGCGTGGTGCAAGCTTGAAACATATTTTGAAATTTGAGGAAGATTACCCCGATGCAAAAGTCGTGGTACTTGATGAAAATTATCGCTCCACCCAGATAATACTTGATGCGGCTAATTCAGTAATTTCAAAAAACGAGCTACGAAAAGAAAAAAATCTTTTCACAAAAAACAGCGAGGGAGAAAAGATCGGTCTTTTGTCTGCATACGACGAAGCTACTGAAGCAATGTTCGTGGCAGAAAAGTGCGCTGAATTGATTAGGGAAGGAGTGCCACCAGAAGAAATCGCCGTATTGTATCGTGCAAACTTTCAATCTAGGCCAATGGAAGAATCTTTTTTGCGGCATTCAATAAATTATGAGTTAGTTGGAACAAAATTTTTTGAAAGAGAGGAGGTCAAGCATGCAATTTCTTATTTGAGACTGTTAATGGATGAAACCACTGGCGACATTGCTCGAGTCGTAAATGTTCCGGCACGCGGACTTGGAAAAGTTTCGATTTTAAAAATCATTAACGGCCAAGTTAGCGAACTTTCTCCCGCAGGCAAAAAAGCTTTTGCGGATTTTAAAGAAATAATTTCCAATGGAAAAAAGTATCTGGAAACTCACACTCCAAAAGAAACTTTGGAACATATTTTAAACATATCTGGACTCGCAAATTATTACGAGGAGAGAGCACGCAAGGGACTTGAAGAGGACGAAGAAAGAATATTTAACTTGCGCGAACTTGTGAACTTATCTTCTAGGTTTGAGGGGGACGGCGAGGATGCACTTATGAATTTTTTATCTGATTCAGCTCTGCAAACCAGTGAAGATACAATGGAAGGCAAGGGCGTACGCTTAATGACAGTACACTCTGCAAAGGGCTTAGAGTTTACATGTGTATTTATTGTCGGACTTGAGGAGGGTCTTTTCCCTCATGAAAGAATGTTTGATGCCAACCAAACTCCAGAGGAGAAAGAGGAGGAAAGAAGATTGTTCTATGTGGCGCTAACTAGAGCAAAAGAAAAATTAATTCTATCTTGGGCGCAAACTAGGTTAGTTTATGGTTCACGAGAGATAAACGTACCCTCGTCATTTCTTTTAGATATTCCCGACGAACATATTGAAAACATAGAATCAGAGTGGGGAGGCAAAAAAACTTTAATGTCTATAGAATTTTAGTATGAATCCCGTAGTAGAAAATGGCATCCGAGCAACTGTGAGATAATAAAATAAAATGATTGGTCGAATTTTAAAAGAAATATCAAAAAACACTGGTAATGTGCTCGAGTAGAGCAATGCCATTTTTCACTATCGGGATGAAACCCAAAAAACAATTCGGCCAAAATTTTTTAACACAACCAAAAATTGCACAGGACATTGTTAATGCTGGTGAACTTTCTAAAAAAGATACCGTAATTGAAATTGGGCCAGGGAAGGGCATGCTCACCGAAAAAATTCTCGAAACTGGCGCGAAATTAATTGCTATAGAGAAAGATGCGGACCTGATCAGTGGGTTAAATGAAAAATTTGAAAAAGAAATAAAGCGCGGCCAATTAAAAATTTTAAACAAAGATGTTAGGGACCTGAATGTTGAGGCCTTGGGCATAAAAAAATACAAACTTATTGCAAACATTCCTTATTACATTACTGGAGAAATTTTGAGAACTTTTTTAGAGAACAAATTTCAACCAGAAAAAATGGTATTGATGGTACAAAGAGAAGTTGCAGAAAGAATATGTGCAAAAAATGGCAAAGAAAGTATTCTTTCAATTTCTGTAAAAATCTATGGCTTACCAAAAATAATTCGAAGAGTTTCTGCTGGCTCATTTTTTCCGAAGCCCAGAGTGGACTCATCTGTTTTGATGATTGAAAAAATTTCAAAAGACAATTTTGAAAAAAATAAAATTACCGAACAACACTTTTTTGAATTATTAAAAAAGGGATTTAAAAGCCCCCGTAAACAATTAGGTCCAAACCTAAACTTTAGAAAAGATGAGTGGTATGAAATATGCAAAAAAATAGAAATGGATGAAAAAGTTCGCCCCGAAAACCTATCTGTAGAAAACTGGATTAGCTTGAGCCAACATCAGTAATTGCTCCGAGTGGTGGTGGAAGAATCGGCACACACCCAACGGGGGTGGCTATGAAACAACTCGAAATAGGCCTGAACATGCCCACATCCCACATTCTTGGGGTGAAAACACGTGAATTTCTATAAGTAGTCGCTGTTGTTGGGTTATATGTAAGGGCGTCAACTGGCAAAAGAGAACCAAGGGGGCCAAGAAATGAAGATGCGCCCAAGGGTACAATGCTATCAAAATAAATCATTACTTTTGGGGGTTCACATGTGCATGGAATAAAGAACTTCACTCTTCCTCCATATGGAACCTTGATATTTATTAAATCAAAAGGGTTTATGGCTTGGGCCAAGAAAGGAACAACAATTATTAATAGAGCAGCGACTTTAGACAGTTTTTTCATTTATATTGTGATTATATCAAATTTATTTAGCATATAATTGTATCTATGGAGAAAAAACCTTACTTGAAGATTCCAGTTTCAGTCGCTATCGGAGGCCTCATAATTGCGATTGGAATCTTTTTTTCAACTAGAAATAATATGGAAGGAAAGACACTTAGCGCAGTCGGAGGAAGTGTGGTCAACACCAAAAACAACACCGCTGAGGATCAGGCGGTAAACTCAATCGACACTTCTCCTGCCAATGCTATAGACACATCTGTTACAGAGGATATTGGTAAAACCATACTTTCAAAATTGGTTGCCACAAAATCATATGGACAGCCAATCACAACTGAATATGTAAACAATACGGTTATGAATGTGTTAGATAGTGCAGATACAAAAAATAACGCACCGAAAGTTGAGTGGACACCAAATATTTCACAAGACAACAACAAAACAGCGGTTAAAAAATATGCATCTGATGCAGCCACGATAATCTTAGGTTTTTTGACATCTACACCAAGCACAGAAATTAGTAATTCCCCGCAAAAAGTTATGGCCTTTAATGCTGTAGTCTATAGATTTCTTGCCGAAACTATGAGCAGACAACCGGTGCCATCATCGTATGCAGAATTTCACACCAGTATAGTTAATAACGCGTATGCCATGTCGCACTACTATGCACAACTAGCAAAAGTTGATAATGATCCAGCTGCCGTATTCATCGCAGTACCAAAAATTAAACAGGAAGATGAGAACTTTTCACAAAACATTCTTAATTTGGCTAATAAATTAAAGCAAGATGGTATAATTTTTACTAGCGACGACGCGGGTTATTTTTGGATGCAATGAAATTAATAAATCCAACACTTAAAAAAGTTTACACACTTTTAGTCCTTACTTTTTTTATAGGAACACTATTTGCACCATTTGCTATCATAAAAGCCGATACCACACAAAATACATCTGGTGGATCTCAAACTGGGCAAACTGGTAGCACCTTTCCAACGGGAACAACTGGACTTGGTACGCAGGTACAGGGTGGTGGAACACTTTGCACGGTCATAGCTAAAGGCATCGGTAATCTCGGAAAAACTGTCCAAGACAATTTGAAAGACTTCGGCTCTTCTGCTTTGGGTGGCGTTGGGAAAAAATTGGGTAATTGGCTTAGCAATACTGGTGTTGCAAACACAATAGGCAATATATCTAGTAGTGTCGGCGACTGGTTTAAGGATACCTTTAAAGATATACCTGGAATAGGGCTCATCGGAGATTTAGCAAGTGGGTTTTTGGGAGGTGGTAGCGGAAAACTTGAGGTACCTGTTGCAGACTCGGTGGCACGTGCCCAAATTGGTTCAATGGTTCAAAAAGATGTTGGTACCGGTGGAACAAACTTGTTTCCACCATGTTCTCAACTTTCTTTAAATAAAATCGCAATCATTGCAGCACGCGCACTGCTTAAGAAAATAACAGACGAGACAGTCAATTGGATAAATAATGGTTTTGAAGGTAAGCCTGCATATGCAGTACAACCCGGAAAATTTTTACAAACCTCCGCAGATTCTATTGCAGGAAGTTTTATAAATGATTTGTCTGGAGGATTTTTATGCCAACCATTCAGAGCTGTTGTACAACATTCATTGATTGAAGATTACAAACAGCACATACCAAGTTCATATTTACAGCAAACTCAATGTACATTGTCTGATGTTGCTAATTTTTATAAAGGAGATTTTTCTGGGGGTGGTTGGCATTCATGGTTTGCAATGGCACAACCACAAAACAATCCGACCGGTGCATTTCTTCAAACACAAGAACAATTGTCTTTGAAATTACAGGGTAATAAAGAAATAACTTTGGCACAATTAAGTTGGAACAGGGGATTTTTATCAGTCGCAGACTGTGTTAAATATGGACCAGATACACAAGTATCTGATGGCTTTGATCCTACTACCGGAGATCCACACTTTAAGACTGTAAAAGGAGCATGTATAGAGCGTGGGCCAATAAAAACGCCAGGAGCAGTTATTGAAACTCATCTTGAAAATGTTCTCGGAATAGAAGTTAGGCAGCTTGAATTAGTTGATGATTTTAACGCAATTGTTGGCGCTCTGTATAATTATATGAACAGAAGAGTGTTCTCAACTGTTGACGGACTATTCAGTGGAGGCGCAGAAAAAGATACACCAACTTTCTATTATGACGGCGACACAAGTGGCGGAATCGCATCAGGCACTGGGGCAACTAGCGAGTGTTCTGTGTCGGCAGAAAACGCAAATCCACTTGTTGGCGATAAAGTAACCTGGTCAGTTCCTAATTTTACTGGTGGAATAAATACTAAATTTACATGGTCTAGCCCTGATATTGGAACCAAAACAACCACCGAATCAAGCATGACTGTCGCATATACAACTAGTGGAACAAAGGCGATGTCTATAAGTGCAGAGTACGACGAGGAAGACCTATCTAACCCAACCTGCACAACGGGTGAATTAACCAATTGTACGTACCCAACAAAACATGTAGGCCCTGTGACATTATCCTGTGCTCAAACAATACAAGTCGCAAAATACAAGCCCCTTGCAGCTTCTTGTGTGCCAGATAAATATATAGCCAACAAAGACACCGCGGGAAACTTGGGACCAAGTACTGGAGTCACTTGGTCAGTTTATGTAACGGGTGGTTCTGGTCAATTGGATAGAATTTGGTTAAGAGGCGATGAAGACGATGTATTAGCAGACACAAATAGGGACGACGGAATGGGGAGACATTTGGGAGTATTTCTAAATTCTAATCAACAACTAGTATTACCTTTCGACAGAACAAAGCCAGTGTTGTTTGGAATCGATGGTGATAAAAATATCTATAAATTCATAACCGTCTACACAACCCTAGGGACCAAAAAGGCAACGGCATACATTGTGGATAAAGACCAGACAGTTGTTCCTATCACCGAACTATCGTGTACCAACTCTGTTTTGGTACAGTAAATTAACTCCCTCATATATAAGTAAGTGGGGATGGCCAAGTTTATTTACCGCCCCTTCAATATAGAATAGGGTTATGATATTAGAACGGAAAAAGATTCTTTCCCGCTTTTTTTGTTTGGCATTGCCAGAATACAATCCAGAAATAAATGCTTCATAATTTTTATAAAAAAATAACAACCAGTAAATCCGTCGGCGCTTTAGCTTTTGTATCTATTTTTCTTGTGTTTGCCCCACTTGTTGCCAAGGCGGGCATTTTTTCATTAGCTGTTGAACCACTTGCCCACACTTTGTTTCAAATAAGCGTTTGGATAAGCGGTATTGGAGGACTTCTTTTAAACTATGTGCTCAATTACACCGTTATAGAGCTGGGACAACACCTGGGTGATTTAAACGGGGGCATACAGGTGGCGTGGTCAACTTTGAGGGACATCATAAATATTACATTTATTTTTATCTTACTTTACGCAGCTATCTCAACAATTTTAGGAAACTCAACTGCCCAAATAAAAAAAATCATAACCTCGGTGGTAATTGCTGCCATCTTTATAAACTTCAGCATGTTTATTACTAGAGCACTAATTGATGCATCAAACATAGTTACAGTCACTTTTTATAAACAAATGGTTTCAGGAGAAACAAATGACTTTTGGCAAAAAGGTTTATCTAACAAAGTGCAGGAAGCAATCCAGATACAAAGACTTCAATCAATCGAAGACAACACGGCGCTCGGTGGAATTGCTGGAGACGCTGGAGGAAATACCATCATCGTAGATTTGATGGGAAGCATAATTATGCTTATAACCGCATTCGTTTTTGGTGCGGTCGCTATTATGTTTATCATTAGATATGTGAACCTAATTTTGTTATTAATTTTTTCTCCGATTGCCTTTGCTCCTAAAGAAATCCCACAGGTAGGTGATTTTGCAAAAAAATGGAAGCACAGATTAACTAGTGAGCTCTTGTTCGCGCCTCTATATATGATAATCACGTGGGCAGTCTTAAAAATAATCAGTGATCCAAGATTTCAAGTAACAGACACCCACACAGGGCTTGCTTCTGCGGCCGGCTCACCAACAATAGGCTCCATCGCGCTTATTCTCAATTTTATTATTGTCATCTCATTACTAATTGCGACCCTTGTTCTCTCTAGAACAGTTGCGGATCAGGGTAAAACATTAGGCGCAAATGTTGTTGGAGCAATTACTGGTAAGGGCACGTCACTCCTAAGCTCACTTGGTAGAAAAAGCATTGGAAAAGGCTCATATGCACTTCAACAATCGGGCCTTTTGCAAAATCAGGTCAAAAAGGGCGGTTTTGTTGGTAGCTTAGCAATGGGAGGACTGATGGCAACCGACACACTTTCAAGGTCGTCGTTTGATCTTAGAAATGCACCGGGCACCAGTGCAGCGAGAGAACTGGGACTGGGTGATTTGGGTATTGGCGGAAAGGCTGAGGGCAGTGGTGGTTATGTAAAAGCACGTGAGGAGGAAGCAAAAAGAATTGCTGATAGAGCAAAACTACTTGAATATGGCAAAGCAGAAAAAGACAAAGTGAAGGCAGAGCTTGGAGAAATTGCAGAAGAAAAGAAACCAATCGACGAAGAAATTAAAAAGCTAGAAAAATCACAGAAAGACGCACAAGAATCCAAGGGATACAAAGATGCAGAAGCTGAAAGTAGAAAAATCGAAAAAGAACTGGAAGCAATTGATAATGACATTAAAAGCAGAAATGATGAACTTATATCAGGTAACCTCACTCCAACCGGTGAAGTTCGCGTACGAGCAGAGATTAATCAACTAAATGAAAAGAGGACGGACGCAGAGCTTAGAAAAACAAAAGCACAGGGCACGATGAATTCAGCCCTTGGTGAAAATACTGCCGAGAAATTAAAAGAATTACAAAAAAGGAAAGCAGAAATTGAACTTGCTGAAAAGCCAATAAAAGACAGAGACGAAGAAATCAAAAGATCAGAAAAAGAAAGAAAGCGCGCATATGCAAAATCTTTGACTGAAACCCCACAAATGATAAGTGAAGAGTTCGATAAATTAAGTGGCACACTAGAAAAAATAAACAGTGATATTACTGAGACAGAGGGGGAAATAAGGTCTGCAAAACTAGCAGGAAATACTGCGGATGTTGAGAAATTCTCAAAGGAATTAGAGCGCCTAGAAGCAACTCGAGAGCAAACAGAAAAGGCAAGAGCAAAAATGGATAGACGAACGTTACAAGGGGCACTAAGAAGCTTGACCTCTGTTGTTAATATGGGAATCGAAGGCACTGCGCTTGCAACAATTACCGGCGGTGCTGTTCAGTACCCAACCGGCTCAAGACAAGACGCAGCTGCCTCGATCAGAGCAAGCACTATCGGTAAACCGTCGGCGCAAAGAATACTCGATATTCTAAAGGAAGAAGAGAAAAAAGATGCAGGGGAAAAAACAGGGGACAAAGGCACATCCACCCCTCCGCCAGCAACACCCCCAGCCACACCGCCCGTAACCCCATAAAAATATGAACGAAGAAAAACTAAAAGATTATATAAAGACAATTGATCCAGAATTAAAACAATTCTTGAAAAAAGATGAGTGGAGAAAAAAATTAAGAAAAATCTGCTCTGATTATGGAGTAAAAGACGAGGCGCTAATTGTGGGAACAGAGAATGAAACACTCATGGTAATTATTGGAGTTGAATATGTTGGAAACTTTGTTGAAAACCTCCAAAAAACCGGCCTGCCCAAAATTCAAGCTGAACCCCTAGCAGACGCTATTGCCAAAGACATTCTTTTTGATATTTCTGAATATTTATCTTCAAAAGATGTAGATATTGAACTCCCTGATGCTTCTGTGGGCCTGATTGATAACAAAGAGGTTATCCTAAAGAACCCAATCCAAACAAGCCCCAAACCAATTCAACCAGAGAACGCCCCCAAAAATACACAAACTCCAGCACAGATAAACACACCAAAGATTGTTATTAAGCAGACTGTTCAGCCACCTCAAATGAGTCAGCCAACAAATAAACCAAAAGATTTTCCAGTACCAAACCCTCAAATGTCTTGGGAGGAAAGGAAAAAGAAAGCTGAAGAAGCTCTAAAAAACATTGTTCCGGCCGAACCAAAGAAATATCCTGGCGGAGCAGATCCATACAGGGAGCCTATACTGTAATATTAATCTACTTTCTGTGAGTTATAACCCTGTAGTGAATTTTGGTCTAGTGGAACAGAGCCTTGAGTGGTATATAAACTACAAGACCAAAATCTACTACGGGGTATAATAGTTTTATGCGTTTTCAAGTTCCTCAATTTATAGAAGTTGAAGATAAAATCTTCGGCCCATTCACCTTTAAACAGTTCCTGTATCTCGTCGGCGGGGGTGGAATGGTCGTAATAGCTTTCACTATTTTGCCTAAAATCATAGCTTTCCTAGTTTCCTTGCCAATTGTGGCCTTCGCACTTGCTTTAGCCTTTTATAAAGTTAACAACAGACCATTTGTAAGTATCTTAGAAGCGTTTTTCAAATACACATTAAATAAAAAACTATTTATATGGAAAATGGGAGCGCGAGGACAAAAAGCCCCAGTCACAAGCTATGGAAGTAGCGAGCAACCACAAATATCTGTACCAAAATTGTCTCAAAATAAACTAAAAGATCTTACGTGGAATTTGAGCGTGCGTGGTGGAGCAAATGCGAATTCAAGTGAAAATGACAGCGAACAAGGTAATATATAATTCAGTAGGTAAATTAAAATGGCTATAAGCGCACAAGCAACACAAGATTTCGTACCAATAAAGGACATCAAAGATGGTGTTGTACTTTTAAAGGATGGAGGATTAAGAGGTGTACTCTTGGCCTCAAGTGTTAACTTTTCTCTTAAATCTGATGACGAAAAGACAGCAATCGTATATCAATTCCAAGATTTTTTAAACTCATTGGACTTTTCGATACAAATATTAATTCAATCTCGCAAGCACGACATAAGGCCATATATAGCGCTTCTAGAACAAAGAAAAAAAGAACAGATGAATGACTTGCTAAAAATTCAAATACAGGAATATGTTGAATTCATCAAGGCTTTCACAGAAAGGCAAAATATTATGACAAAGAGTTTTTTTATTGTAGTACCTTACACACCAAATGTTTTAGAGGGCAACAGCACCATAGAAAAATTCTTCCCAAAATCAACCTCGAACGACTTAACTAACAATCCAGGCGGGCCATCAAAAAGCAAATTTGAAGAAGACACAGTTCAACTAGATCAGCGCCTTGCTGTAGTTTCACAAGGTCTTTCAAGGTGCGGTATTAGAACGGTGCGCTTGGGTACAGAAGAATTAATAGAACTTTTTTACAAAGTATTCAATCCTGGGGAAACAGAAAAACCGATGCAAGTAAACTCTACCCAAAATAAATAACATGGCATTTTTAGACTTATTTAAATCAAAACAGAAAGAAAAACCAACGACGTCAACCATATTGCCCAAGGAAGTTTATGAATCCAGTATTTTAGATTTGAAGGACATAATTGCTCCTAGCGCATTAAAAATTGGCCAGAAAAGTTTAGATCTCGGTGACAAAGTTATAAGATCTTTTTTTGTAATTTCATATCCTAGGTTTTTATCTGAAAGCTGGTTTGCGCCAATAATAAACCTAGACAAAGTATTTGATGTTTCAATATTTATCCACCCAACAGAAACCGCAACAGTATTAAGACAATTCCAAAAAAAGGTAGCCGAAGTACAAAGCCAAATACATGACAGAGAGGAAAAGGGCTTAGTTC
>JBAQOA010000019.1:0-29330 GCA_049304335.1 Minisyncoccia bacterium
CTTTAATACACTTAAAAACCGCCCAGTATTGTTCAATTCTCCATTCAAAAGAGGTGTTTGCATAAAGGTGACAACAAAGACACCAAAGAAACCTAACTCTGCTATTAGAAAAATTGCCCGTGTCCGCTTAACTAACGGCCATGAAGTAACTGCCTATATCCCAGGTGAAGGCCACAATCTACAAGAGCACTCAGTGGTAATGCTTAGAGGTGGACGCGTAAAGGATGTAGGACTTCGTTACACGATTGTTCGAGGAGTTCTAGATGCGCAGGGTGTAGAGAAAAGAAGAAAAGGCCGTTCACAATACGGTAATAAGAGACCTAAAGCAGCTAAATAATTTATATGCGAAGAAGACTAAGAGAAAGTGAAAAAAGAAAAGTAATTCCAGACCTACAGTTTGGCTCTCCTAAAATTTCTAAATTTACCAATCATCTGATGATGAGTGGTAAAAAGAGCACAGCTCGAAAGGTTTTGTATGATGCAATGAATATAATTAAAGAATCTGGAGTTGATCCATTGGAAACATTTGAAACAGCAATCAGAAATGCAGGACCTACAGTAGAGGTACGTTCACGACGAGTGGGAGGTGCTAACTACCAAGTTCCTCGTGAAGTCCGCCCTGAAAGAAGATTGGCAATGGGAATGAAGTGGATAATTGATGCTGCTCGTTCTAAAAAAGGAAAGCCAATGGCTGCTAAACTTGCTGATGAAATCATCTTAGCTTCTAAAAACGAAGGAGAAGCAATCAAGAAGAGAGAAAACGTTCACAAGATGGCGGAGTCAAACAAAGCTTTCGCTCACTTTACGTGGTAGTCGCTCGGAGTATTTTCTTAAAAAGCACGAAAATTTTCTGCTGAAAATTTTCTCTGTCCGTCGCCGTCGCTCCTACCAAGCCTTTTTAAGAGAACACTCCTCGCTCAAAGTTTAGATACCTTTTCTATTGAATTTTTTGTATAAATAAATTAGTGTTCATTTCAGAACCGCTTCAGGAGATAGCCGATGCCCACAATTACGCTTGAAGTAAGCGACAAGCACGTGCAACTCTATGAGTTGCCGGGGCGTGTAGTCGAGGCCGAGATTTGCGGCACGACCTGCGAGCCGTGGTTTGTCATCAAGAACCGAAACGGCAAGGAGCACAGATTGAACGGGCGCGACTTGCCCGAGGCGAAGATCCTCAAGTCCTAGCAATTGGGACGGAAGGACGACAGCAGGAGCGCTTTGCGCTCCTGCTTTCATTATGATAATGTTTCATTGCCTGACAGGGCTTTTTTATTTATTTAATACACATGGAAAGAGATTATCCCCTAGAGAGAGTTAGAAATTTCGGAATTATTGCCCACATTGATGCTGGAAAAACAACCACATCAGAGCGCGTTTTGTATTACACGGGTTCTCAGCACTCAATTGGAGAAGTGCACGAAGGAGAAACAACAACTGACTGGATGGAGCAGGAAAGAGAAAGAGGCATCACCATCACAGCGGCCGCTATCACATGTTTTTGGGCGCCAACATATTTGCCAAAAGCAGACAGAATAAAAAAAGAAAATAAAAATCGTTTCAATATTATCGACACACCAGGACACATTGATTTCACAGTAGAGGTGAAAAGATCTTTACGTGTTTTGGATGGCGCAGTAGTTGTGTTTGATGGCGTCGCAGGAGTGGAACCGCAATCAGAAACTAACTGGCGTTATGCGGAAGAAGCACAAGTGCCAAGATTGTGTTTTATTAACAAACTAGATAGAACAGGCGCATCTTTTGAGCGTTCATATGCATCTATTTTGGACAGACTTTCAAAGAAGGCGGTTCGTGTACAAATTCCAATTGGTCTCGAAGAAAATCACGAAGGCGTTATTGATCTTTTGAAGATGAAAGCGTATTTCTTTGAAGGAAAATTGGGAGAAGATGTGATTGAAAAAGAAATTCCAGAGGAATACATGGCAGACGCTAAAAAGTATCGCGCAGAGTTGGTGGAAAGAATTGTTGAAAATGATGACTCACAAATGAGTGCATACTTGGAAGGAAAAGAAATTTCAGTAGATGATTTGAAGAAAACTCTTCGTAAAGCAACAATTGCAAATGCAATTTTCCCAGTATTTGCCGGCTCTGCACTCAAAAACAAAGGCGTACAGTTGGTTTTGGATGGGGTTGTTGATTTACTTCCATCGCCCCTAGATATTCCACCAGTAGTTGGTAAGAATCCTGATACAGGTGAAGACGTTACACGTCATGCATCAGATTCAGAGCCATTTGCGGCACTAGCATTTAAACTGCAAGCTGATCCATTTGTGGGACAACTGACATTCTTTAGAGTGTATTCAGGAACAATTGAAGCTGGTTCATATATTTACAATTCAACTACAGGTAAAAAAGAAAGATTGGGTAGAATCGTGCGTTTGCAAGCAAACCAGAGAGAGGAGGTGAAAAAAGTTTACGCTGGTGAAATTGCGGCTGCAGTAGGTTTGAAGGATGCTAAAACTTCGCACACATTTTGTGATGAAGCCAATCCAATAATTCTAGACCAGATTAAATTTGCAGAACCTGTTATTTCTCTTCGCATCGAACCAAAAACAAAGGCAGACCAAGAAAAAATGGGTATGGCGCTTAAACGTCTTGCCGATGAAGATCCAACGTTCCGTATCAAATCAGATTCAGAGACAGGCGAGACAGTAATCATGGGAATGGGAGAACTTCACCTAGAAATTATTGTTGATCGTATGAAAAGAGAGTTCGGAGTGGAAGCAAACGTAGGAGCACCGCAAGTAGCATATAAAGAAACTATCACTGGTGAAGCAACAGTTGAAAACAGATACATCAAGCAAACAGGAGGAAAAGGTCAGTACGGACACGTAAAGATTTTGATTAAACCATTTTCAAAGCCTGATCCTGAAGAAAAAGTTCCTAAAAACGTTGAAAGAGAAGAAGGGTTTGAATTCATCAACTCAATTAAGGGAGGCGTTATTCCACAGGAATTTATTCCTGCCGTTTACAAGGGTGTTCGAGAAGCTATGGATCGTGGAATTGTAGCCGGATTTAAAATGACAGATATCTCATGTGAACTTTTGTTCGGTTCATATCATGATGTGGACTCTTCGGAAATTGCCTACAAGATTGCAGCCTCTCAAGCATTCCAAGAAGCTGCCCGCGCAGCAAAACCAGTTATCCTTGAGCCTATTATGAAATTAGAAGTTGTTGTGCCAGAGAAATTCATGGGCGATATCACTGGAAATCTATCTTCAAAACGCGGACAAATTGAAGGAATGGACGAGAGGGGGGATTTGAGAGTGATTCGCGCAATGATTCCACTTTCTGAAATGTTCGGTTATGTAACATCACTTCGCTCAATGACCGAGGGCCGTGGTTCATCAACCATGGAATTTGATCACTATGCGATTGTTCCTCCAAACGTTGCATTAACTATTATCGAATCAAGAAAATAATTCAAAAAACTCCCGAAAGGGAGTTTTTTGAATTATTGACTCTTTATTTTTAATAGGTAAAGTATGTCTTGTAAGGTCAAAGACAGCTGGCATCCTGAGTATATCGAAGGAAGAAGTCCCGCCGAGACAAAAGCTAACAAAGCTTTTTATTCTCATCTCGACCCTACAAGGTCGATTTATTTTTAGCCCCGACACACAGAGTGGTCGGGGTCCCGACAGAATCGTCGGGATTCAAAAAACAAATGGCATTAACAAAACAGAAAAAAGGAGAAATTCTTTCGAATTTAGAAAAAATTGCAAAGGCTGCGAAGTCGCTTGTTTTCGTAAACTTTAAAGGTTTACCTGTAAGCGAACAGCAAAACTTAAGACGTGCCCTAAAAGGTGAATCAGTGTCTTATACAGTTGCCAAGAAAACTCTCATTAGAAAGGCTCTAGAAGGCCTTAAAACCGATGGTGAGGCACCTGAAATGGCAGGTGAGCTAGCTCTTGCTTATGGTGAGGATTTGGTAGCACCAGCCCGTGGCGTTTTCGGATTTCAAAAGAAATTTCCTGAACAGATAAAAATTCTTGGTGGAATTTTTGATGGCAGATATATGAACAAGAGTGAGATGGAAGGAATTGCATCAATTCCAGACACGCAAACTCTTCGCGGTATGTTTGTTAACATCATCAATTCTCCAATTCAGAGATTCGCTATTGCGCTAAGTCAAATAGCACAAAAGAAGCAGTAAATATTAAAAATTAAAATTAAAAACATGGACGAAAACACAGCAGTACCAGCAAAATTCGAAAAAATCGTTTCAGAAATCGAAAAGATGTCTGTAATTGATTTGAATGAACTAGTGAAGGTATTCGAAGCAAAATTCGGAGTATCAGCAACAGCCGTTGCGGCGGCTCCAGCAGCAGGTGCAGCAGCAGGCGCAGAGGAGAAGTCATCATTCACAGTTGAACTTACTGATGGTGGTGCAAATAAAATTGCAGTTATCAAGGTAGTGAAAGAAGTATTGGCATTAGGTTTGAAGGAAGCAAAAGATTTAGTGGATGCAGCTCCTTCAGTATTGAAACCAGACATGAAAAAGGAAGACGCAGATGCATTGAAAGCAAAAATAGAAGAAGCAGGAGGAAAAGTCACATTGAAATAAGTAATCTTATTTCTTTAGTGACCCCGTCCCTGTCCGAGGCCGAGTGCGTGGCCGAATAGGCCAACCCTTTTGGGCGAAGCACGAGGCTGACTGACCTTACAGGGTTGGGGGTTACAGGCGAAGAAATTATCTGTGGAAAGGTTACACTTAAGTAACTAAACGATTAAGCCGCCGAACCAATTGGTTCGGCGGCTTTCGTTTTCACGTTTGAAACATGACGTATAGAGTTGCGATACCCGCAATCATCGTAGTCATGTCGAAAAAAATCTCATCTTTAGCCTTTGTCGTATTTCTGGCTTTCGCCACAGTTACAAGCACAGAAAGCCATATACCGAGCGCGAGAGACCCCGCATCGATACCGAATGAGCTTGGGTGGCCATGGTGCAATGTGGCATCTACCCACAAAACAAATAGTCCGAAAATGATACCCCAGAACAGTCCGGCCACTATCTGTGTGCTGGGCGCTGGCACTCTTTTTCCGTGCGTACTCACTTACTCTCCTGCGTAGTAATTCTTGCGTGATTGTAAAATATAAAACAATCTTGTCAAACAGCTTGCACATATCAATAAACTGACTAAAATCCGCTATATCAATGACTGATGTAATTCTGGAAAAGCTGTTTGGTGGATCTTCGACGGTCAAAATAATGCGCCTCTTTCTTTTCAATGACAATTTATTGCTTTGTCATGAGGATATTGCCGGAAAAGTACACGAAAACCCTGAATGGGTAAAAAATGGTTTGGAACATTTGCAAAAACTCGGTTTTTTAAAGAAGAAAAACGTTATTAAAGAGATTTTAGAAGCAAAAAGCCAGAAAAATGGCCCAAAGATTAAGAAAATAAAGAAGGTAAAAAGGATGGGTTGGTATATAAATCCTAATTTTCCACTTACTGAACCATTGCGACAGTTTTTTTATAGAGCAAATGTTGTTTCTCCAAAAACTGTTATTAATAAATTATCTTCAACTGGAAATTTAAAATTGGTTGCAATTGCAGGAATGTTTTTTGAAGATTCAGACGCACGCTTGGACTTACTTATTGTCGGAGACAATTTGAAAAAGAGTAATTTAGACAAATCTGTCGGCTCCATTGAGGCACTCTTGGGAAGGGAAATACGTTTTGCTGCTTTTGAAACCCCCGAATTTTTATATAGATACGGCATGTATGACAAGCTAATCAGAGACGTTTTTGACTTCAGACACGAGAAAATACTCAATAAGTTAGCCATATTTGGCGACGAAACGTCAGAATAGCTATTTCCCTCCATTTTTCTGCTACCGCCGTGGCTTATCCACATGATATTCCCATATCCTATTTAAGCCTTTGTTAAGGGCGTATAATTTGGGGTAGGGTCTCAAAATTATTAAAAATAAAAAGAAAATTATATGTTAGTGCAGACATGGGGTGATGTTTTAACAACGTCGTTTCAAGATGTTTGGATTGGTGTCGCAAGATTTTTACCAAATCTTCTTGTAGCAATCGTAATCGTAATCTTGGGGTGGCTTATTGGTGCGGTTATCGGTAAAGCAATTTGGCAGATTTTCCGCTCAATTCGCGTTGATGAAGCTCTAAGGAAGACTGGATTCGAGAATCTTTTGCGCCGTTCAGGCACAAATCTTGATTCTGGTGCATTCATAGGTGGCTTAGTGAAGTGGTTCATTATTGTGGTCTTCTTCATTGCCGCTTTTGAAGTTCTAGGTCTACATCAGGTTAATGCCTTCCTTTCACAGGTTGTACTTGGCTACTTACCACAAGTAATCGTAGCTATGTTGGTACTTCTAGTGGCAGGAGTTGTCGGTGACGCAGTTCAAAGAATTGTAAACACTTCGGCAAAAGCAGCTGAAATTCGTTCAGCACACACACTAGGCACATTGTCTCGTTGGGCAATCTGGATTTTTGGTCTATTAGTAGCTCTAAGCCAGCTTGGCATTGGAGTACAAATCATCCAGACCCTATTCATGGGAGTAGTTGTTGCTCTATCATTAGCCTTTGGCCTTTCATTTGGCTTGGGCGGACAGCAAGCAGCATCAGAATGGATTGACAAAGCTCGATCCGAAATGAACGGTCGATAAGAACTCTTTTACTGAAAGGTAAACAGAGCGACCGGCATTGGTATCCGGAGAAAAGACGAAAAACACCCTTAAGGGTGTTTTTCGTTGTACTAAGCCAAAATACGGCCGTATTTATTATTGCTTTTTTTAGACTTGCCTGTATTATGTCAAAACCGCCTGGTGGCTTTTTTCTTTGTCGGCGGACAATTACAAAAAAATTAGTGCGTTTTGTTTGTCAAAGCTCTCGCGCGACAAACTAAGGGCGCTATAAAACCCCAACGTTTCAGTCGGGGTCCCGGCCAAGGCGTCGGGATTACAAAAACTTAATTCATTAAATAAATTACTAATATGGCAGATTTTGACAGATCAAAGCCTCACGTTAACGTAGGAACAATTGGCCACGTTGACCACGGCAAGACCACTCTTACAGCCGCTATCTTGAAAGTTCTTGATAGAGAGGGCAATGGCTACAGCGCAAAGGTTGTAGGTATTGACGGCATTGATAAGGCTCCTGAAGAAAAAGCACGTGGTATTACCATTGCTCTTTCACACAACGAATACGCAACACCATCACGTCACTATGCTCACATCGACGCTCCTGGTCACGCTGACTACATTAAGAACATGATTACTGGTGCCGCTCAAATGGACGGTGCTATTCTCGTGGTTGCAGCAACAGATGGAGTGATGCCACAAACACGTGAACACGTTCTACTTGCATGGCAGGTGGGTGTTCGCAAGATGATTGTCTTCTTAAACAAGTGCGACATGGTTCCAGATAAGGAACTTATTGACTTGGTTGAAGAGGAAGTGCGCGAGCTTTTGACTAAGCAGGGTTTTGACGGAGCTAATGCTCCAGTTATCCGCGGTTCAGGACTTAAGGCTCTAGAATCAGCATCAAATGATGACGAATATGCAAAGGGTGTTATGGAACTTGTAAATACACTTGATACTTACATTCCACTCCCAGAGCGCGAAATCGACAAACCATTCCTTATGCCAATCGAAGACATCTTCTCAATTGAAGGTAGAGGTACAGTTGCAACAGGAAGAATTGAAAGAGGAAAGGTAAAGGTTGGTGAAGAAATTGAAATTGTCGGTCTAAAAGACACAGCAAAAACAACAGTTACTGGTATTGAAATGTTTAACAAGAACTTGCAAGAGGGTATGGCTGGAGACAACGCTGGCGTCCTACTTCGTGGAACAAAGAAAGAAGATCTTACACGTGGTCAGGTTCTAGCAAAGACAGGTTCAGTAACACCTCATACAGACTTTGAGGCAGAAGTGTACATCTTGAAGAAAGAGGAAGGTGGTCGCCACACTCCATTCTTTACAGGATACAAACCTCAGTTCTACATCAGAACAACAGATGTAACAGGTGAAGTTACTCTTGCAGAAGGAGTTGAGATGGTAATGCCAGGAGACACAGTTACATTCAAGGTTAAATTAGTGGCACCAGTTGCACTCGAAGAGAAACAGCGTTTCGCTATCCGTGAAGGAGGCAAAACAGTAGGTGCAGGAGTTGTTACAAAAATTGTAGCCTAATAAAATAGTAGTACCTTACATGGCAACAAAAGCAAAAACATCTGAAACAGCAAAGAAGTCTATTAAAAAAGATGATGCTGTTGTATCACGACTACGAATCCGTGTGCGTGCTTACGAAAATAAAATCTTGGATGTTTCTGTGAAGCAGATTATCGACACAGCACTTCGCTTTGATGCAGAAGTACACGGTCCGATTCCTCTGCCAACTGAATTCAAGAAATATACAGTTAATCGTTCAGCATTCGTATATAAAAATGCGCGAGAGCAGTTTGAAATGCGAATTCATAAGAGATTAATTGATATCTTGAACCCAACGCCAAAGATTATTGAATCTTTGACCAATTTGTCGCTCCCATCAGGGGTGATGATTGATGTGAAGATCATTTAACGGCCTTCACTAGGCAAGATGGGATGTGTGGGGTATACTCCTCGCACTCTCATCCAATACCAATATGAAATTTATTCTTGGAGAAAAAAAGGAAATGACACAAGTCTTTGACGAAAAAGGCGTGGTTACTCCTGTAACAATTCTTTCAGCAGGACCTATAGTGGTCACTCAAGTGAAGAATAAAGAAAAAGATGGCTATGAAGGAGTTCAGGTTGGCTTCGGCACTAGAAGAGCAACAAGAATTTCTAAGCCAGTTCAAGGCCACACAAAAGAGCTCGGAAACTTTAAAGTTCTTCAGGAATTTGCAGGTGAAAACTTAGGACTAGAAAGGGGAGCAAAGATTGATGTGTCAGTTTTTGCCCCCGGCGACCTTGTACGTGTTTCTGCAGTTACAAAAGGAAAAGGTTTCCAGGGTGTAGTGAAAAGACATGGCTTTAAAGGCGGTCCTCGTACTCACGGTCAAAAGCACTCAGAACGTGAACCAGGTTCCATTGGAGGAGGTCTTCGTTCCAAGGTGCCTAAAGGTAAGAGAATGGCCGGAAGAATGGGCGGTACAAAGATTACCGTAACTAATCTTAAGGTTGTTCAGGTCTTGCCTGAAACCAATGAAATCCTTATAAAGGGTGCAATCCCAGGTCGTCGTGGAACACTGGTAACAATCAGTCAAATGTAATTATGGAAACAGTTGTATATACAAAAGAAGGAAAGAAATCACGAGACATTGCACTTCCTGCAAGAGTTTTCGGCGCGAAGAAAAATGCAGACTTGGTACATCAAGTTGTAGTTTCTCAAACATCTTCTGCTCGTGAACCAATTGCGCACACTAAAACAAGAGGAGATGTACGCGGAGGCGGAAAGAAACCTTGGCAACAAAAAGGCACAGGACGTGCTCGTCACGGTTCTACTCGTTCACCAATATGGGTTGGTGGAGGTGTATCCCATGGTCCAAGAAACGACAAAAATTATTTGAGAAAAATAAATCGCAAGATGAAGTCAGCAGCTCTTGCTTCTGTACTCTCACAAAAAGTTAAAGCCAATGAAATTATTTTTGTTGAAGACTTTGCATTAGCAGGTAAAACAAAAGATGGCATGGCAGTTATGCGCGCTCTTTCAAAGGGTGCATCAGCTGAAGCATTAACAAAGAAAGTTAAAAACGCTGCATACGTTCTATTTTCAGTAAAGAATCCAATGACAGAAAGAGCATTGAGAAATATCGGCAACATATCAGTTGGTGAAGTGAGAAACTTGGATGTCGTTTCTGCTCTTTCATGCAAATACATAGTGATGGTAAACCCAGAAAAATCTTTTGAAATTTTGCTATCAAAATTTGGAGGCGAAAAAGTTTCTGAAGGTGAAAAAGCAGAAATTTCAGCTGAAGCAAAACCAAAGAGCGCAAAGAGAGTAGTTAAAAAAGCTCCAAGCAAGAAGACAAAGGCAAAAACAAAATAAAATGGCAAAGATAAATACAAAAACAAATATTTTCACACTAAAATCTCCTCGCATTACAGAGAAATCATCAATGCTACAAGAAAGAAATGTTTATGTATTTAACGTTCAGGTTTCTGCTTCTAAGAAGGATGTTGAAAAAGCAGTAAAAGCACAGTACAAAGTAACTCCGGTAAGAATTAATATGGTAAAAGTGCCTGCAAAGACAGTTACTGTTAGAAATAAAATCGGTAGAACTAATCTTGGCAAAAAGGCTTATGTTTTTTTGAAAAAAGGTGATACCCTCAAACTTGTATAAATAATATGAAGAAGTTTAAACCAACAACAAAATCAAGAAGAGGGATGACAGTTCAGCCTTTTAAGGAATATGTCACAACTAATACACCTGAAAAATCTCTAACGAGTGGATTTAAAAGGGGAGTAGGACGCAACCACCATGGTCGCATTACAGTTCAGCACAAAGGCGGAGGACACAAGAGAATTTATAGAGATGTTGATTTTACATACAACAAAATTGATATTCCTTACACAGTAAAATCAGTTGAGTACGATCCAAACAGAACTGGATACATAGGTTTAGTTTTCTACAGAGACGGTGCAAAGCGTTATATTCTTTTACCAAAAACAGTAAAAGTTGACGATGTACTTTTGACATCCGAAAAAGCTCCAGAAACAGTAGGTAACCGCTTACCACTTCACAAACTAACAGTCGGAACTTACGTTTATAACATTTCATTAAAGAAAGATGGTCCAGCAAAAGTGGCTCGTTCAGCTGGTTCATTTGCAGAAATCGTAGCTAAAGATGGTGATTGGGTAGATGTGAAAATGCCATCAACAGAAATTCGCAAAATTCACAAAAATGCATGGGCTTCAATTGGTGAAGTTTCAAACTCTGAAAATCGTTTGGTGAATCTTGGAAAAGCAGGACGTTCACGATGGTTAGGTATTCGCCCAACAGTTCGAGGTAGCGCCATGAACCCAGTAGACCACCCATACGGAGGAGGTGAAGGTCGTTCAGGCAGAGGACATCGCCGAGCAAGAACTCGTCACGGCAAGCCAACAGGCAAGGGTCAGAAGTCCCGTCGCGCAAAGAAATACTCAAATGTCTTTGTGGTTTCAAGAAGAAGAGTAGGGAAGAAAAAGTAAAGGTCACTCGGGGTGCTATCTGAAAGGGTACGCATAATTTTCTGCTGAAAATTTGCTCACTCTCGCGCCGACGCGCTCCGAGAGCCCCTTTCAGTTAGCGCCCCTCGCTTTAAGTCAGAAATATACCAAAAAACAGCTCAACAAAGGGCTGTTTTTTGGTATAGCGAATCCTTGACTTTTTAATATATTGTGTGATATAATTACAACAGCAGTACAACTACAACCAGAGGTGATGGCATGACTCGTGAAGAGTTCGTCCGGAAGTTCCACTGGAACAAGGTGATGTGGGTGATCGGCTTCGTGAATATCATCGCCCTCATCCCGCAGCCGGTGCAAATCGCACTGACACACAGCTCCAAGGACGTCTCGATTTGGATGTTCATCCTGTTCTTCTTCGTTCAGGTGACGTTCACGATCGAGTTCTTCCTCAAGAAGAGCTGGGGCGCGATGTTTTCACTCGGCACTTCGGGAGTGCTCTCGCTCATCACGATTGCTCTCGCCCTTCGCTACCGTTAGGGGGAGACATGACTCTCTGGCTCATGGTGGGAGCGCAGTTGGCCGCTTGGGGATGGTTTTCATTCAAGGGCGGTAAACTCTCCGACAAGAAGTTCCTCTTCTTCACAATTGGTATGCTTCTCGGCCAGATCGGAGCTGGAATCGAGAACTACCAGACCCACTCGTGGAGATCATTCACGATACAGGTATACTTTTTCATCTTCACTGCCTTTGGGGGAATCCAGAGGTGGCGTCAGATGAGGGGGAAAGCAACCGCCTAGTAGCGCAAGCGAACGGCGGTTTTCCATTTATAAAACTCCTAAAAGACCTTGAATTTTCGATTCTCTAGTCTTTGATACAACCCAACTAGAGTATTTCAATCCTTGACTTTTTAATATATTGTGTGATATAATTACAACAGACTTAGCTAGGAGTTTGTAATGGAATTCCACACGGCCGAACAGTTTGTTGCTCGGATGAGGGCGGCGGGCATCAGAAGTGTGGCACTTGTTGGTAACATCGACCTCGTCATTCTGGGTCCGTGCTCAGAAAACAGCTGGCACTTCTTCCAGGGGGACCCCATAACAGAACAGGCCCCTTTCGGGAGGTACTGGGGAACGGTGTTCCAGGATGAGGTGAAAAGGAGAGAGGCGAAGAAGGTCCTGCTCATCTCTGGGTGCTGCGGTTCGTACGAGCCGAAGCATCAGGCGGTGATTCGTCGGAGTGTTCCGGGCGTCGAAGTGCTCATTCCGGATGTTCCTGACTTCTGCGATTTCCTCTTTTCCCCAAACCCTGGGGATCAGGTGGTGCGCCTGATGAGACGACTAGTCACGGATGGCATCGCGATGGAAGAGTAGTCGACCGTCTCCAAATTAAAGGGCTGGAACGCTTGCGTTCCAGCCCTTTCTGCTATAGTATTTCGCCAAGCTCTTACGAGCTTTTTCGTTTCTATAAAGCCAAAAAATGACGCGATCATCACACAAAGGCCCATATGTTTATGAAAAACTCCTAAAGAAAATAGGAGGCAAAAAGCCCGCAGAAGCAGGGATTATTAAAACATGGGCAAGAGCATCGCAGATTTCTCCAGAAATGGTCGGCTACACATTTGGTGTACACAACGGAAAAGATCACATTGAAGTTTTTGTAACAGAAGATATGGTCGGACACAGATTGGGAGAATTTTCACCAACTCGTAAATTTATTAAACACGGAGGAAAGATGCAGAAGGAATTGGAAGCGGCTAAGAAGCAAGCAGAAATTTCAGCAGCTCAATCCGCAAAGGCAGCGCCTGCAGCAAAAAAATAATCTACTACCATGGCTGAAGCTAGAGCAATCCTAAAAAATTATAGACAGACACCAAGAAAGACAAGAAGAGTAGGGGCTTTGGTTAGAGGCAAAAGAGTAGAAGATGCATACAACATTCTTGATTTCGCTATCAAGCGTCCAGCAGCACCAATAAAAAAACTTATTTCATCAGCAGTTGCCAATGCAAAGGCACAAGGGCTTTCTGTAGAAGGACTTTATGTAAAAGAAATCAGAATAGATCAGGCACAAGTTATGAAAAGAATCCGTCCTGCATCTCGTGGTTCTGCACACCCAGTTAAGAAGCGTTCAAGCCATGTGATTGTTATACTCACAACAGATGCTCCAAAAAAGAAAAGTCGAAGAGCGGTCAATCCAAAAATAGCAAACAAAATAAAAGAGAAATCAAAATAATATGTCACATACAGTACATCCATACTCACATAGATTAGGAATTATCAGAGACTGGAAATCTCGCTGGTTTGCTACAAAAGGAAAGTATCCAATGATGCTTCGTGGTGATTTAATTATTCGCCAATATGTAGATAAAAAACTTCGTGGTTCATATATTGCAGATATTCATATTGAAAGATCAGAAAAAGCATTAAGAATTATCCTAGAAACTTCTCGCCCAGGAGCAATTATCGGCCGTTCAGGTGATGGCACAACAAAATTGAGAGACGAGATAACAAAACTTTTGAAGAGCAAGAAACTTTTGGGTAATCAGGAAGTTAAGTTAGATATTCGTGAAGTGAAATCTCCAGAATCAAACGCAATGATTGTAGCTCAAATGGTTGCAGAGGGACTCGAGAAGCGTCTTCCATATCGTCGCGTGCAAAAGCAGATGGTTGAAAAAGTAATGGCAAACAGAGACGTAAAGGGCGTTAAAATTACAATCGGCGGACGTTTGGCTGGTTCGTCTATTGCTCGCTCTGAAACAAGAAAACTTGGTCGTATTCCACTTCAAACAATGCGTGCCGACATTGACTACGCTCACTACGAAGGGAAGCTTCCTTACGGAAATTTGGGAATCAAGGTTTGGATTTATAAGGGCGACATTTTTGCTAAGCAGTTAGAAATAAATAATTAACATGTTGGTACCAAAGAAAGTAAAATACAGAAAGTGGCATGTGATGCGCAGAAACCCAAAGAGGGTTGGCGCAGCATCTCGTGGAACAGAGGTTAACTTTGGTCAATTTGGTTTGAAGGCGACAACAGCTCACCGCGTGCGCTCAAACCAGCTAGAAGCTGCTAGAAAAGCAATCTCAAAAGCAGTAGGAAAAACTGGAAAGGTTTGGATCCGTGTATTCCCAGATATGCCATACACTCAAAAACCAGCAGAAGTGAAAATGGGTAAGGGTAAAGGAGAATTGCAGGGCTACCAAGTTGAGGTTTGGCCAGGCAGAGTAATTTTCGAAGTTGATGGTGTGACTCCTGAAGTAGCCAAGGAAGCTTTGAGAAAGGGAGGAACAAAATTACCTTTGAAAACTAAGGTAGTAGAAAGAAATTAATATGACAAAAGAACTCGAAAAAAAGTCAGCTGAAGATTTAATGAAAGCTCTCGGAGATTTGAGAGAGTCATTGAGGTCTTTTAGATTTGCAAAAGAAGGTTCAAAGACAAGAAACGTTAGAGAGGGAAGAAACGTTCGTCGTGAAATTGCTCGCGTGATGACCGAAATAAATAAAAGAATCGTTACCACAAAACCCCGTTAGATAAATATATAAAAATACAATGTTTAATAAAGATAAAAAACAGAATATGGAAAACAGTAAAAATAGCAAAAGTGCTGTATCTAATGGGGTGAAAAAAGAAACATCAAAGAAAAAAGAATTAAACGGAGTAGTAGTTTCAAACAAGATGAAGGATACAGTTGTTGTGACTGTAAAAAACTACAAAAAGCACCCTCGTTATGGGAAATATATTTCAATTGATAAGAAATATAAAGCGCATGATGCAGGTAATACAAAAAATATCGGCGACAAAGTTACTATCCGCGAAACCCGTCCTATTTCAAAAGACAAGCACTTTGTGGTAGTGTCTTAATCTAAAACAATGATTCAACCTCGATCCATAGTAAAAGTAGCAGACAACTCAGGCGCCAAAATCGCTCGAGTTTTCAAGGTACTTGGTTCTTCTAAGAAGCGCTATGCAATGATTGGTGACATCGTTGTCCTATCTGTACAAAAGGCAGAGCCAAGAAAACCTGTAAAAAAGAAGGACATTGTTTACGGCGTAGTTGCTCGCTCAAAGGTCTCTACTAGACGCGCAGACGGCTCTTATATTCGTTTTGATGAGAATGCAGTTATCTTGGTAGATAAAGTAAAGCATGAGCCAATTGCAGGACGCGTATTCGGCCCAATTCCAAGAGAGCTTGGTGAACTTGGTTTTCAATCAATTATTTCTCTAGCGCCAGAGGTCGTATAAATATTTAATTACTACTATGAAAATAAAAAAAGGCGACAACGTAATAATAATTTCAGGAAAAGACAAAGGTAAGACTGGCACTGTTTTGAAGTCTTTCCCAAAGGAAAACAGAGTGTTGGTAGAAGGGGTAAATATCAAAATTATTCACCAGAAAGCTGGTAAAAACATCCAGAAAGGCCAGAAAATAGAAAAGGCTATGCCTATGAATGTCTCAAACGTGATGATTGTTGACCCAAAGACAAAGAAGCCAACTCGCATAAAATTTTCAATTGAAAAGGGAAAGAAAACAAGAATAACTGCAAAGAGCGGTTCTAAGATATAAAACAATGGAAAGCGTAAAAATAAAACAAACAAAAGCGTTTACAGAGATGAAAGGAAAGTTTCATTACAAAAATCACATGCAAGCTCCAAAGCTCATGAAGATTGTTATTTCAGCTGGCGTAGGTTCATTTAAGGATAAAAATAAGACAAAGCTTGCAGCAGACCGCTTAGCAAAAATCACAGGTCAAAAGGTGGCAGAGAAGGGCGCAAAGCAGTCAGTAGCATCATTTAAAACACGTCAGGGAGACATCGTAGGCCTACAAGTGACGCTTCGTGGGGCTAGAATGTTCGATTTCCTAGATAAACTAATTCATATCGCACTTCCTCGTACAAAGGACTTTAGAGGACTTTCAGTAAAGGGTGCAGATGAAATGGGTAATTACACTATGGGTATCAAGGAGCATACTATTTTCCCTGAAGCTTCAGATGAAGAATTGAAAGATGTTTTCGGTCTAGCAGTTACCTTCGTAACAACGGCAAAGACATCAGAAGAGGCAATAGATTTTCTATCAATACTCGGGTTGCCATTCAAAAAGTAAAAGTCGCTCGAAGTGTTGCCCGAAAGGGTACACATAATTTTCTGCTGAAAATTTGCTCACTCTCGCGCCGACGCGCTCCGAGAGCCCCTTTCGGACAACACTTCTTGCTTTTAAGTACAAAAACTGCTTTTTTATACCCTTTTTGCTTTATAAAGTACATTTCTCATAAATATAGGGTATTGGCCTTAAAACGCTTGCGTTCCGGCCCTTATTCGTATAGTATTTCGCCAAGCTCTTACGAGCTTTTTCGTTTCTAAAAAGCTTTATATATGGCAAAAACATCAGTAATAGCAAGGTCTCAAAAAACACCCAAGTTCTCTACTCGGGCTGTTAACCGTTGCTTTAGATGCGGTCGAAAGAGAGGCTTCATGCGCGACTTCGGACTTTGCAGAATTTGCTTCCGTGAGTTAGCTAATGAAGGAAAAATTCCGGGAATTAAGAAATCATCTTGGTAGTTCGATATACTCACTACGAATAATATGACAGACAAAATTTCAGACATGCTAAATAGATTGAAGAATGCAGGCGCAGTAGGGCACGCAACAACCCTCGTTCCTTATTCTTCTGTAAATTTGGGAATCCTATCCATTCTTTCTCAGCACGGATTTGTCGGAAGTTTTGAAAAGCCAAAAAAAGGCGCAAGAACAATTGAAGTTACGCTTGAATATAAAAATGCAAAACCACGCATTAGAGGAGTAAAAAGATTTTCGAAACCATCAAGAAGGGTTTATAAAAGAGTTAGTGATATCCGCCCAGTGAAAAATGGTTACGGAATTATGGTTATTTCAACTCCACAAGGCTTGAAGACTGATGCAGAAGCTAGAACAGAGAAAGTCGGGGGTGAAGCAATGTTTTCAATCTGGTAAAAATAAAATGAGTAGAATCGCTAAAAAAGGAATAGTAATACCAGAAGGAACAACTGTCTCAATAAACGGACAGACACTTTCTGTAAAAGGTCCACAAGGTGAACTTTCAAGAGATTTCTCACATCTAGTAAACATAATTATAGAAGGCAATAACATTTCTTTTAGTACAAAAAATAATGCTCTTGAAGCAAGAAGTGCAATCGGCACAACTGCCGCACATTTGAAAAATATGGTGAAGGGTGTAAATGAAAAATTTGTAAAGAAATTAATTTTGGATGGTATCGGATACAAAATGGAGCTACAAGGGGATTCAATTAAGTTTGCATTAGGTTTTTCACACCCAGTTATTGTTGAGGTGCCAAAAGGTCTCACGGTAACAATTGAAAAGAACACTATGTCTATTTCTGGTAGCAACAAAGATGATGTCGGTTCATTTGCAGCAAGGGTTCGTTCTCAAAAGGAGCCAGAACCATACAAAGGAAAGGGTTTCAGATATCATGACGAGGTGATTAGACGTAAGCAGGGTAAGAAATCTGTATAAAAATATGAAATCAGCAGCATCAAAAAAACTAACGCAGAGAATAAGACGCCATGCGCGAATCCGCGCAAAGGTTGTTGGTCTAAATGACAGACCTCGTCTTTCGATATACAAATCAAATAAGTATATTTGGGCTCAAGTTATTGATGATGCAAAGCATGTTACACTCGCGTCAGTAACAACAAAGGGAATAAAGGGCAAGAACGAAACAGAAAGAGCTACCCTTGCTGGTAAAAAAATAGCGGAAGAAGTGATTGCAAAGGGAGTAAAGAAAGTGGTTTTTGATAGAGGAGGATTTATTTACACGGGTCGAGTACGTGCCATTGCAGAAGGAGCGCGTGAGGGCGGACTTTCATTTTAAACCCCGTTAGATAATTTAAAAACATGACAGATCAAGATATAAAAATAAATAACGAGCAAGATAATAATACAGCCTCAGTTGATGCTGTATCTAATGGGGTGGATGATACAACAAAAATTGGAGATGGAGCTGTAGTAGTAGCGCCTGAGGCGGAAGCTACTTCAGCACCTGCTGATACAAAGAAATTTAGCAAGCCAAGAGAAAAAAACGAGCGCCGTGGCGGTCGCAGAACTCGTGGTCGCGAAGATAAACCAAAATCAGAATTTGATCATAAACTAATTGCCATAAGACGCGTTTCAAGAACAGTAGCAGGAGGACGTCGTTTTTCTTTCTCTGCGCTCGTTGCAGTAGGAAATAGAAAAGGCAAAGTTGGTATCGGACAAGGAAAATCAGGAGATACACCGATTGCAATTGAGAAAGCCGTTAGAGATGCAAAGAAGCATTTGCAGACAATTGAGCTTACAAAAAACGGTAGAATTCCTCACGAGACATTGGCAAAATATTCATCAGCACGCGTAAAAATAATGCCAGCACCGGGCCGTGGTATCCTAGCTGGTTCCGCTGCACGTTCTGTACTGGAACTTGCTGGAATTAAGGAAGTGAATGCAAAGATTCTTTCCGGTTCAAAAAATGCATTAAACATTGCACAAGCAACAGTTAAGGCACTCGTTTCTCTAAATGGAGCTGAAAGAGTAAAATCGAAAAAATAATATGCAATTGAATACTATAAAAAGAAAGACAGAGCTAAAGAAGTCCGAGCGCGTAGGACGTGGTGGAACTCGTGGCAAAACATCTGGTCGTGGCACAAAAGGTCAGAACGCACGTTCAGGACGCAAGAAGCGCCCAGAGGAAAGAGACATCATTAAAAAGCTTCCAAAGATGAGGGGGCGTGGAAAAAACAGCAACCTTTCAATTCAGGTGAGAGCTATCGCAATTCCTTTGAAAGCAATTGAAAATGCTCCTGCAGGAGAAATGACAGTTAAAACACTGGTAAAACTTGGAGTAATTGACAAAAGAGGTAAATATCTTCCAGCGGTTAAAATTTTAGGTACAGGCGAAGTTAAAAATAAACTAAATTTGAAAGGCATAGAAACTTCAGCATCTGCGAAAACAGCCATCGAAAAAGCAGGAGGTAAAGTAGAGTAATAAAATGAGTACATTCATCCAAAAAGCAAAACTTCTCTTTGAGGATCCAATAATGCGAAAGAGAATCTATTTCGTGTTTTTTGCGCTTCTTGTATTTAGATTAATGGCCGTAATTCCAATTCCTGGAATTGATCCATTACGTCTTGCTGACTTTTTTAGAAAAAATGAATTCTTAGGTCTAATAAATGTGTTTACTGGAGGAGGACTCTCAACCCTTTCTATTGTGATGCTCGGAGCCGGACCATTTATTACAGGCTCAATCATCATGCAACTTTTGACGATTATCTTTCCAAAGCTTAAAGCTATGTATCAGGAAGAAGGTGACGCTGGCAGAAAGAAGTTTGCACAGTACTCAAGAATTCTCACAGTGCCTTTAGCAGTACTTCAGTCATTTGGTTTTCTAACACTCTTAACAAGGCAGGGTGTTATTGCTCCTCTAGGTTTCTCCGGAATGGCGTTAAACATTTTGATTATTACAGCAGGCTCTGTGCTTGTAATGTGGATTGGAGAACTTATTTCTGAATACGGAATCGGCTCTGGAATCTCACTAATTATCTTTGCGGGTATTATCGCGAGATTGCCACAGGATTTGGGTCAGCTATTGGTTACATTCCAGCCACAAGATATTCCAGTTTATCTAGCGTTCTTAGTTGCAGCGGTACTAGTAATTTTGGGAGTAGTTGTCGTTACCGAGGCTGAAAGACCTATACCAGTCACATATGCAAAAAGAGTTAGAGGCAACAAAGTTTACGGGGGGCTTTCAACATACCTTCCAATTCGTATTAACCAAGCGGGTGTTATCCCTATCATCTTTGCGCTTTCAATCCTTCTATTTCCTCAGATGATTTTTAATTTCTTTATCGCATCAACCAATCCTTTAATTCAGACTGTTGCGCGTACTGGAAGTTCAGTCTTAGCCAATCAATGGTTCTATGGAGTTTCATATTTTATTTTGATCTTCCTTTTCACTTATTTCTACACAGCAGTTACATTTGATCCAGATCAGATTTCAAATAACTTGCAGAAAAATGGTGCATTTATCCCAGGAGTTCGCCCAGGCCCATCAACGTCAGAATACATCGGCAAAATCCTAACTCGTCTAACTTTAATAGGTGCTCTGTTCCTAGGAGTTATTGCTGTCTTGCCTCTAGTAATGAAAGCTTTAACAGGCATTCAGGCTCTTGCAATCGGAGGTACTGCTCTTCTTATCGTTGTGTCGGTTGTCCTTGATTTGGTAAAGAAATTAGACGCTCAAATTACTGCTCGCGAATATTAAAATACACTCTGGGTGCCACCTGAGAGGGTACATATAATTTTCTGCTGAAAATTTATTCACTCTCGCGCCGTCGCGCTTCGAGAGCCCCTCTCAGGTGGCACCCTTCGTTCTAAGTTCCTTTTTGTTTGATGATATTATATTGAGATGGAAAAAGACGCTTTCATTTTTATAGGGCGTTCGGGGTGCGGAAAAGGAACCCAAAAAGATCTTTTGATAAAACATTTAACTGCAATCGGAATGCCATATCTCTCCATGTATGTCGGTGATTTTCTTCGTGACTTTGTAAATGCTGGTTCTGATGTTGCAAAAAAATATAAAATTGGAATGGAGCAAGGATTGCTCGCGCCATCATTTATTGCGGTTTCTGCATGGGGTAATACTTTGATGAAAGATTACAAAGAAGGACAGTCACTTGTATTTGATGGCACACCGCGCACATTGCCGGAAGCTTATGTTTTAGAAACCGCTTTTGATTTTCTCGGTTTTATCCATCCAGTTATTATTTATTTAAATGTTTCAAACAAGTGGTCTAAGGAAAGATTGATGGCTCGGGGTAGGCAGGATGACAACGAAATCGAAATAGAAAAGAGATTGAGTTGGTTTGATACAACAGTTTTGCCAGGAATAAATTATTTCAGAAGTAAACCGAATTATCTTTTTGTAGAAATAAACGGCGAGCAAACTATTGATCAGGTGGCTGCGGATATTATGAAAGCCCTACCATATTTAAGTAATGCCCAAAACAATACTAATCCAACAAATCGCTCATACAGTTATATTTCTTCAGAAGGCCTAGATAATCTGCATTCAAATAATGAAAATCGGTAGAAGATTAGTGTGCAAAAAGTTTCTTTTCATCAATAATTGAGTATTACCTAAACAGCTTCATTTATTCCTAAACTCATATAGTATTAAAACTTCTAACGAGATGAATATAAGAATAAAGACATTGGCAGAGATAAGAACCCTACGAGAAGGGGGTAGGAGGCACGCCCAGATTCTAAAAGAGTTAGTAGAAATGGTGCGCCCAGGGGTATCTACCAATGAATTGAATGAATATGCTCTGAAACGCATAAAAGAGTACGGAGACGTGCCAGCCTTCCTAAATTACAAGCCAGAGGGCGCCAGAAGGCCATACCCAGCAGCATTGTGCGTATCTATAAACGACGAAATCGTTCATGGTGTTCCAAACGAGAAAGTAAGAATACTTAACGAAGGGGACATTGTGTCCCTAGACTTAGGGGTCAGGCATGAGGGATTAATAACGGATTCCGCAATTACAGTTGGTGTAGGAAAAATAAGTCATGAGGACGAAATGTTGCTTGCTGCAACCGAGCGAGCACTTTTTGCTGGAATTGATCAAGCGCTTATGGGGGGTAGAGTAGGCGACATTGGTGCGGCAGTAGAAAAAATTTCAAAGCGTGCAAATTTTAAAATATGCGAAGGCTTGGCTGGGCATGGCGTTGGTTTTGATGTTCACGAAGATCCTTATATTCCAAACACTGGAATTAAAGGTGATGGCCCGCTACTTAAAGATGGAATGGTAATTGCGATTGAGCCAATGTTTACTCACGGCAACGGAGAAATTATTTCTGCGAGAGATGGGTTTACATATAAAACTGCAGATGGAAAAAAGTCAGCACACTTCGAACACACTGTAGCAATTACAAAAGACGGTCCGATTATTTTAACAAGTTTATAAACAAAAATACCTCATCACGGAGAGATATACCGCGCTCCTAAATGAGGTATTTTTGTTTATAAACCAATACACTTGAATCAAAATCTTAAAGCCTGTAAGCTGGTGGTCTATGCATCCAAAAAAAGAAAAGTCATTTGTAATAATCAAGCCAGATGGCGTACAGCGTACTCTGGTCGGAGAAATCATAAAACGTTTTGAAAGAACTGGCCTTAAGCTTGTTGCCATTAAATTTGTTGTTCCAACTGAAGAGCAATGTGCTACCCACTATCATAAAGATGACGAGTGGTTTTTGAAAAAGGGTACTAACATTCTAGAGAATAAAAAGAAATTAGGACTACCAGTAGAAAAAGAAGCTATTGAATATGGAAGAGATATTATTCGTGCCATAACAAAATTTATGACGGCTGGTCCAGTAGTGCTTATGGTGTGGGAAGGGAATCAAGCTATTGGTGTTATCAAAAAAATTGTTGGTGGAACAGAACCAACTACTTCCGATGTAGGAACTATTCGTGGTGACTATACAATCGACTCGTATTACCTTTGTGATGTTGATGGTTCTCGTGGAATGAGAAATTTAATTCATTGCACTGATGGTAATCAGGCAGAGGCTGAAAGAGAAATAAACATTTGGTTTAAACCAGAGGAGTTAATAAACTATCGACTTGTTCAGGAAGAAATTCTTTACGATGTAAATCTTGATGGAATCCTAGAATAAAAGAATTTTTGGCAAAAAAACTGTTTGTAAAAAAGGCCTAACGTTATGAACGGTTTTATGCTTCGTCTTGCTCTGACGTCAAAATGTGTTTCGTTATCTGTTGTGCACCTTCTAAGTTCGGGTTGTGGTTCTATAATCTTTATAGGGTCGCTCTGGCAAAATTTCCGGATACCAAATTCTTAGGGATCCCTACATTGCCAAGGTCTGATGAGTGCCTTCGGGCGTTCACTTAACCTTGATGCTGCGGGAACCCACTTGCTTACAAGCAAAAGGGAATTATTGCCGCGACCCTACGCAAGAGTCCCGCGCAAGCGGGACTTTTACGTAGACAAACACTTACTTTAGATAATATTTTCATATAGAATTGCCCATGTGAACGATAAAGTATCAAATCAATTTTTTTCACTAACTGCATGGGGAGGCGCTGGCACTGTAACAGGTGCCAATTTTGAAATAAATACAGGCAAATCTAGGATACTTGTTGATTGTGGGCTAGTGCAGGGAACACCAGCAATGGAAGAAATAAATAAAAACCCTTTCGGTTATGATCCGAAATCTTTTTCTGCACTTTTGATAACGCACTCACACATGGACCACATTGGTCGTATTCCGAAATTAATTCATGATGGTTTTGATGCGCCTATTTATTCCACAGCAGAAACTAAGGCAATTGCAGAAGTTGTTTTGGTGGATGAACTTCACATCGCGATAGAAAATGCCAAAGAGACAAACACAACACCATTGTTTGATGAAAGGGATTTAACAAAAGCACTTTCATTGTGGCATACCATTCCTTACCACCAAGAGACATTAATTACTGATGACATCTCAGTTGTGCTGTATGACACAGGACATATTTTAGGTTCCGCAATGTATTGGATTATTTTAAAAGGTACAAATTTTCATAAATCAATTTTGATGACTGGTGATTTAGGAAATTCACCATCAACTTTACTAAGAGATCTGGAAGTGCCACCAGGCCCAGATTATCTTTTGATGGAAAGTGTTTATGGAGATAGAAATCATGAGGGCGTTGAGGATCGTGTCGAAAATTTTAAGAGAGCTATTTTAGAGAGGGTACAAATGGGTGGCACCGTTCTCATACCAGCTTTTTCAATAGAACGAACGCAAATCATACTTTCGCTTTTAAATGAAATGGCAGAGAAAGAAGGATTTAGGATTCCAGTATTTCTAGATTCACCATTGGGCATTAGGGTTACTCAAATATATGAAAAAATGTCCGCATTATTCAATTCTGGCGCTATTAAGGAAATGAATGACGGTGATGGCATATTCCGCTTCAAAACCCTTACAGAAACAGCCAAGGTGGAGGATTCTCGCACCATAGCAGGTATTACTGGCCCAAAGGTTATTATCGCGGGCTCTGGCATGTCTACAGGTGGGCGAATATTGGCACACGAAAAAAGATACCTTCCGGACGAAAACACCTCTGTACTCCTAATGGGCTATCAAGCCCCAGGAACTGTCGGTCGCCAGTTAGAAGAAGGCGCAAAAAGGGTCAATATATATAACGAGTCTGTAGATATCAGAGCCAAAATAATATCTATTCATGGTTTTTCTGGCCATGCAGACTCTAACCATCTACTAGCTTTTACTGAAAAACTTTCTCCAAAGCCAAAGAAAGTTTTTGTGGCCATGGGAGAGTCAAAGGCGTCAAATTTTTTAGCACAAAGGATTAAAGATAATTTAGATATAGAAACAAAAGTTCTCACACCAAACGAAAAAGAGATTTTATAGGATTAGGAAACCTTCTCAACTATAGTTCTAAGTGTTTCAGGGGATTGAGCTGCAATTTCAGATAAAACCTTTCTATTTAAGTCGATTTTTGCCTTCTTTAGGGCGCCCATAAACTTACTGTATGAAATATTGTTAGTGCGAAGTGCTGCATTAAGACGAATTTGCCATAGATTCCTGAAATCACCCTTTTTGTCTCTTCTGTGAGCAAAGGAATATGCACCAGCATGTTGTAAAGCTTCGTAAGCGGCCTTCTCCTTCTTTGAACGAGAAAAACGAAAACCCTTCACCTGTTTTAGGATATTTCTTCTTGTTTTTAATGCGTTTGTCCCTCCTTTTACTCTTGTCATGATATTTCTTTAGTTATTTATAGTGGGTCTACTGAACTACATATTTACTAGAAACTTGCTTGCCGCCTTGTTGGTCAAGTGAAAACTAGAGCTTCTCTTCTTGTTGAGCTGGCTTCTTCTAGATTCCTTAGCGTTGAAGTGGTTTTGGCCTGTCTTTCTAGACACCAATTTGCCATTTCGTGTAAGTTTTAAGCGCTTTTTATAGGCTTTCTTTGTTTTCATGTTTGAGCGCCTAATATAGCCAAAATAGCTGTATTTGTCCACCCCTTTAGACTTTTAAACGAGGGTATCCAAATTAAGAGGAGTATCGGCCTTCTGTCGCTAGATTCCTGGTTTTGTACTTAAAGTGAGGGCGCATAGTTAAAAAGGATTGCTGTCCTTTTGTCGCATGCTTTTTAGTTAGGCACCCGAGCGGGTCTTATTTTTTGGTAGCCTTTTCTACTACAGCAGTCATGCCCTTTGGGCTCTTTTTAGGGGAGTCGGCAATTGCAAATGGTTCTGAAATAAGCTGAAAGAATCTATGCATTCTCTCTTTTAGGAATTTTTCGTCTAAATATTTAGCTCTTCCAGGCAAAAATAGGTCCACTTTTACTCTATGACCTTCTTGAAGCCACTCTGATACTTTTTTTGCTTTTAGGGAAAGATCGTTCTCGCCAGTACCGGTTTTTATCTGAACATTCTTGACTTCCACTACATGCGATTTTGTTTTCTTCTGCTTATCCTTTTTTGCTTCAATATACTGATACTTTCCATAGTCCATTATTTTGGCTATAGGAGGATTTGAGTTAGGAGATATTTCGATTAAATCAGTATCGAGTTCAGCAGCTTTGGACAATGCGTCAAGACGAGTCATGACGCCAAAATTTTCGCCCTGTGGGCCAATCACGCGAAGTTCCTTTGCTTGTATCTGATTATTTATTCTTAGTCTTTCTGCCAATGTTTTATTTAGTTCTGAGCATTCTAACAGGGTAGCACCCCAGTGTAAATGCCTACAGAAATTTCCGTATTAGGGTAGCAAAAATTTCTAGAAACTTTTCCTTTGGGCTTCGATTTTTCCAAACATTTTCACTCACTAATTCAGTGCCGTTTTTATCTTCCTCAAAATATGCTGCTACTTGGTCTATGAAAAGAGATTGATGAGAAACTACATTTGCCTCGTAATTTAGGTTGAAGGAAAGAGAATCGAAGTTAAAACTACCAATTGATGCAAATCTATCATCCACCACAAATGTTTTTGCGTGCAACATTGAGTCACTGTACCTATGTATTTTTACGCCCGCTTCTATGAGTTTTTTAAATGTTCTACGACTAGCCATATCTACCCACGGATGGTTGGAATGTTTGGGAACAAGTATTTCTACATTCACGCCCTTAGAACTGGCAAGGCGTAGCAAGCGGGACATTTTTCTATCAGGAATAAAATACGGAGTGGTAATTAAAATCCTTTCTTTGGCCAAAGAAAACTCATAAGCCAATGCGTCATAAATAAATCTGCGATTTATGGATGGAGAGTTTGTGACAAACTCGAATCCTCTCGCAAAATGTTTTCGTTTGCGCAAACGTCTGAAAAATTTCTTTTCATTTGCGAGTGCCCACATTTCAAAAAAAGCGTGACGCATTTCCTCTACCACTGGCCCAACTACTTTTAGGTGGGTATCTCGCCATTCACTCATATCTTGTCTTAAGCCTACTCCTCCTATAAAGCCTATATGCTCATCAACAATCATTAATTTTCTGTGGTCTCTAAAAAACCAAGAAAAAATTGTATCAAGCCTCCATGGTTTTATAGGATTCCAGAAAATTAATTTAATTCCTGCTTTTTCTATTTTTTTGATTACATCATTATCAAAGTAAAATCCAGAAATTGTTGCACCCACCATATCAATAATCATTTGCACATCAACACCAGCTTTAGCGCGTTCAATGAGAATGTCTAAAAACTCTTGCCCGACCTTGTCGTTGCTCAAAACATACTGCTCGCACAAGATTTCTTTTTTAGCTTCGCGGGCAGTATTAAACATTGACTCCCAAGCATCTTCAGCCCTCAAGAAAAACTGCCAATCAGTGTGCATAAATTATTTGTTTTCAGTATCAGAGATTCTTAGAAGCGCTTTCGATAAAAGTACTACCAAGATGGTTACTGCAATCGCATAAAAAAATTTAGGGACTAGTCCATTCTGGTCTAAAGGGAATAGAGATTTTATTGTAGCTGATATTGCCTCATTCCACGCAAGGCCCGCTATTAAACCGAGTGCTGTTAGGATATACCCAAAAGTTTGTTTCTTAACTTCGTTTTTTATTTGTCGCGCCTTCTCATCCATATAGTTTATTGTACCAAATAAGGTGGCATTTTGACGGTTTCTTTCGTAAGCTACTACAATGCAGTCAATAATAAATGATATTTTTAATCTTCTGCTCCTAACTGCAGCACCTTTAAAACATTTGGGCTCGTGGGGTTATTTTGCTATCTTTGTTACAGCATTAATTGAGTCAATAATAGTTTTAGGCTCTCTCATTCCAGGCTCAGTTGGTATTATTTTTGCAGGATTGCTTGTAGCAAAAGGATATTATAGTTTTTGGGGAATGTTACTGGCTGGTGCGCTTGGTGGAATTGTAGGCGATGCATTCAGTTATTACTTAGGAAAGAAGGGTGAGTATTTGTTTAAAGATGAGGCCAAGCTATTAAAGAAAGCACACCTCGAACGTGGTAAAAGATTTTTTGCACGCTTCGGAGATAAAAGTATTTTGCTCGGACGCTTTACTGGGCCTCTTCGACCGGTTATGCCCTTTATCGCAGGACTTTCAGAAATGAATATACGTGCGTTTTATTTTTGGAATATTTTGAGTGCATTTATTTGGGTGTTTTTTCATCTAACTCTTGGTTATTTCTTCGGCACATCGCTACGTTCTGTTGAGAAATGGTCTGTCACAGCTGGGGCAATACTTTTAGTTGTTATTGCAACTATCGTTGTAATTGCCTATCTAATAGAACAAAGGCAAAAGGTGTTTGCATATTTGGGCGATAAACAAGATAAAGTAGCTAAGGTACTCCTCTCAAATACTTACTTAGGGCAATTTTTGGATAACCACCCAAGATTTTCTCAATTTATAAAAAATCGTTTCTTGAGACATAAATTTTCTGGGCTTCCACTCACGGTATTCTTTGTAGCTTTTTGTTATTTTTTGATAATTTTTGCTGGAATTGCAGAACAAATTACTGAAATTGGAATTATTTCAAACACCGACACCACCGTTCTAAACTGGGCTATAAATTCTTATCATCAGCATTTTATTAAATGGGTTATTTGGTTCACTAGTTTTGGGGGAGAAATATTTGTTCCATTAGTTGCAATAATTACAGTACTAATCCTTTGGTACAGAAAAAGATTTAGTTATGCGAAAGCATTTGTTTTCACTGGAATGGTTGCTGAGATATTTAATTTGGCCGGCAAACAATTCTTTCATCGTGCGCGCCCAGTGGCGGAGATGGTTAATGAAACAGGCTATTCGTTTCCGTCAGGACACTCCACACTTTCGCTGGCAGTTTATGGATTTATTGTTTATCTAGTATTGAGGCTCGCTAAAAGAGAGGGAGTGAAAGTTTGGAGCACAGTTTTAATTGGAATATTTATATTGCTAATTGGTGCGAGCCGCATATATCTTCGGGTGCATTATTTTAGCGATGTTTTTGGTGGGTTTGCGCTTGGTGGTTTGTCGCTAATAGCTGGAATTACTTTATCGGAATATTTTTTGTCTAAGAACAATACTAAATCGTGAATACCACAGATAGAATCGAAAAAACAAAGAAGTTAGCTACTGAGCTCCACGCCGAACAGTTTAGAAAGGATGGCGTGACACCCTATATAAGTCACCTTTTGGCGGTTGCCGATATTTTGAGTGAGTATACAAATGATGAGGATGTAATTATTGCAGGCTTGATGCACGATTCAATTGAAGATGTAAAAGATTATACGTATGAACGTTTGGTGGGTGATTGTGGCAAGTCTGTTGCTGATATGGTGGAAGGTGTTACGCAAGAAAGATGGATTGAGAATAAGGAGATACCAAGAGATCTTAGAGTTAAAATGTATGAGGAAATGCTTTTAAGAAATGTAGATAAAATCAAAAGAGGTGGCGATGGTTCGATACTAATTGCATGCGCAGACAAGATTCATAACCTTAGTTCAATTTTAGATGGAGTAAATAAAAACGGCATTGAATATTTAGATAGATTTAGAGAACCCATTAAACAAAAAGTTTGGTATTACGGAAAAGTTTTGGAAATGGCAAAACAAAATATTAACGGTCCAATATTACAGAGGCTCGAGGATAAGGTAGTAGAAGCGAAAAGAGAATTTAATATCACTTCAAACTATGAGAC
>JBAQOA010000020.1:0-6167 GCA_049304335.1 Minisyncoccia bacterium
TTTTGGAAATAGAGTTATCAGTGTAAAAGCCATAGCAAAGGCAATGGTGGTATGGGAAGATGGCCAGCCCCAGAAAAATCCATGCTTCATAAAGCCAAAGTTGAATTGATGGCTTATGTCTAAAAGTAAATTTCCACGGTCTGGTTGTATGCGACCCGTAAGTGATTTGTAAAATGATGAAATTATAGAGCCAGCTACTGCCGAGACAGCGAGAGACATTCCCAGCCCTTTTCTTTCATTGTTCTTTTTTAAAATTGAAGTGGCGAGTAGGTAAACTGGAACAACGATTGGGACAATACCACCCAAAATAACTGCCGGAAATAAGAAGTATGAACTGCCTAAGTTTTTAAGATGCGTGAAGTAATACCAATCAAATCCGGACAATACAATTATTGCGGTCAGTGCAAAAGCTAATAGGTGTGCGAATATATTTTTGCCAGAAAAAGTTTTTATGATTGTCTTGGCTAGGTAGCTAAAAAATTCATTCATATAGATATGCTAGCAAATGCTTGCTTTATTGACACTCTCTGTTATCTTTTACAGGTTCTAAAAAACTTATTCGTAAAATTAAATAAAATGGACGATACAAACGTAAAGCCTGTTGTTGCGGGTGAGGAAGTAAAACCTCAAGACTCAACAGTAGTTGAAGCACCAGTAGTAGAAACAGCGCCAGTAGTTGAAGCACCTGTAGAGGTACCAGCTGAAGCGCCTGCAGAAGCTACTCCAGAAATGCCAGCACAGGCATAAGCAAACAAAAAATCCCCAAAAGGGATTTTTTGTTTGATATAATTTTTGTATTAGCATTTATATAAATACATAAACGTATGGCTAAAGGAAATACACATCCTAAAAAAGAAAAGAAGAAGGCAAAAAAAGCAAAGAAATAATTTCGTGCTTTAATTGACTGGATGAGAAAGGGCGTCGACAACACTGGAATATCAATTGTATATATGTGCCATGACGGCAACGGCAATTTTGTTTTAAGTAAAAGAAGTAAAAACTGTCGCGATGAGCACGGTGCATGGGATCAGGGTGGGGGTGGACTAGAATTCGGCGATACAGTAGAAAACACCCTTAAGAAGGAAATAACAGAGGAATATTGTGCAGACATTCTCGAGCAAGAGTTTTTGGGCTACAGAGATGTTCACAGGGTACATAATGGTGAGAAGACGCATTGGATAGCTTTAGATTTTTTGGTAAAGGTGGACAGACAAAAAGTTAAAAATGGAGAGCCACATAAATTTGACGATGTTAGTTGGTTTAATTTGAACAGCTTGCCAGAGCAACTACATTCACAGTTTCCGTTTTTTATAAAGAAATACAAAGATAACCTAAAAGCCCGAGGTATTGATATTGCATAATTAAGTATAATTTTTTGATATATGGCAATAACTGCCATTGTGTTATTATCACCACGAAATATTTATGGCTATGAAAACTAAAGGAAAAGAAAGTGTTGAGGCGCAAAAACTACTGGCTTATTTAAATAGTGAGTATTTGAAAATTCATACAAAATTTGAGAAGCATTATTGGACTTCATATATGGGTGACCACTCCGTGGATACTGTTAAAGATAAAGCTCTTAAGGCAAAGGATGATTTCCAGTCCAACTCCAAGCTTCGTGCTCGGGTCGTAGAGGCGGTATCTAATACGGACAATGTTGAGCAGAAGCAAAAGCTAAATCAGTGGTTGAGGTTTTTTGATTGCTACCAAACTCCAAAAGGATTGGAAAAATTGAAAGAGAAGATAAATGCGCTAGAAACCAAAATGCATAAAAAGATGGCAGACGGCAAGGAGGGCTACATCGACCCCAAAACAAAAAAGTTTGTAAAAGCTTCTATGTCGAGAATGAGTGGCATTGTGAGAACAAGCAATGACGAAAATTTAAGAAAAGCTTGCTATCAAGGCGTACAAAAGAGAGCTTACCTAAATATTAAAGAATATATTCAATACGTAAAAATGTTGAATACCTATGCAAAGAAATTAGGATTCAGTGATTTTTATGAATATAAAATATTTGTCGAAGAGGGAATGACCAAGAAGGAGCTTTTTAATATTTTTGATGGCATTTATAAGAAAACAAAATACGCATTCGCTGATATAAGAAAATTAGAGAAGAGCAAGCCAAACCTACGTAAACCATGGAATTTTTCGTATATGTTGGCGGGCGATTTTGCAAAGGAAGACGACCGGTATTTTCCATTTGAAAAAGCTATGGAGCGATGGGGAAAATCTTTTGCATCTATGGGAATAGATTTTCGAGGCAGTACATTAAATTTGGATTTATTAAATAGAGAAGGGAAATACAATAATGGTTTTTGTCATTGGCCAATACCCATTAATTACAAAAACGGAAAAAGGATGACAGGCCAGTCAAACTTCACATGTAATGTCGTATACGGGCAAGTAGGTTCTGCTGTGCAAGGCTATGCAACGCTTTTTCACGAGGGCGGACATGCAGCGCATTATTTAAACTCTGAACAAACTGAAGTTTGTATGAACACCGAATATCCACCAGCATCCACAGCGTGGGCAGAAACACAAAGTATGTTTTTAGACACAGTATTTTCAAGTATTGAATGGAAGTCTCGTTATGCAAAAAATAAAGATGGAGTCGGATACCCGCTAGAGCTTTTTGAAAGAAAAGTGAAACGCCTACATATTCTTCGCCCGCTTGATTTGATGGGTATCATTGCAGTCTGCAATTTTGAAAAAGCTATTTATGAAGAAAAGAATTTGACCCCCAAAAAAGTATTAGAAATTACTAAAAAAATGTCGAATAGGTATTTTGATTATTCAGAACCTTCACTCTGGCTTTTGAATGTAAATCACATATATTCTTGGGCTTCTACTTGTTCGTATCACGGTTATGGTTTGGCTACACTTGCGCTTAACCAGTGGAGAGATTATTTCTTCAAGAAATACGGACACATCGTCGACAACAGAAATATCGGCAAAGAGATGAAAGAGGTTTGGAAGTTGGCTTCAAGCAAAACGTTTAAAGAGTTTGTGATTTTGGCTACCGGAAACAGCCTAAGTGCCGATGCTTGGCTTAAGAATGTAACAAAAAGCATTCCTGAGGTATTGAAGGATGCAAAGCAAAGAATAAAACGCTTAGAGAAAGTGCCAGAGCATAAAGGAAAAATTGACTTGAATGCCAAAATAAATATGGTTTCAGGAAAAAAGATAGTGGCAAATAATGCTAGAAGTTTTGAAGAAATGGGCAAGAAGTATGAAAACTGGCTAATGCGCTAACTGGTGTAGGCTAGTGGGCTAGTAAGGGGTTTACGGCCATATTTTGATGGCAAAAGGAGTATAATTTATATGTTATTGGTTTATAGAAAAATCATGCAAAAAGTACAAGTAAATAAAGTTGGTCTAGTGTTCGGCTCTTTTATGGGTATCTTTCATCTAGTGTGGTCATTGATGGTAGCTACTGGTATGGCACAGATTTGTCTAGATTTTATTTTTAAAGTCCACATGATAAATCCTGTGTACGAGGTTAGTCCATTCAGTATTAGCATGGCTCTAACCCTAATCATAATTACAACAATTATTGGTTATATTGGTGGGGCACTTGCGGGATGGCTTTGGAATAAGTTCGTTGCAGATTAGTAGTTATAGAAAAATTGAAATAAAACACTTTGGTTTAAACCAGCTTTTTTGCTTGCTGATAATTTTATAAATGACAAATACTTTTGAGACAGTTTTGAAAAGGAACTTAATCTCTGCATATAAAAAAGAAGGGGAGTCTTGGAAAAACGCGCTTGAAAGAGCGCGATTAGAGCTCAATCTTTCCTCGGACACAAAACTTTCAATTTTGGGTCGCCTAGATGAAATGGCAGAAGGGCTGATTCTAATTGGAATTGATGTAAGTGCAGATGAAAAGCAGAAACTTATTGATACAGAGAAGGTGTATGAGTGGTCTCTTTTGCTCGGAGCCACAACGGACACGCACGATATTCTCGGTTTGGTCGAAAGCGTTTGGGATTTGGGCGAACTACCTCATGATTTTAATGACATCTGTGTAAATGTAAGCGGCGAGCTCATTTTGCCATACCCTGCATTTTCATCAAAAAATATTGGCGGTGAGCCATTGTGGAAACTTTCTCGTGAAGGTGCTGATGTGGAAATGCCAAATAGAAAAATGAACATAATTTCTCATGAGCTTTTGGAGACAAAAAATATTTCATCAAAAAATTTATTGCAAGAAATTACTGAACGTATACAAAAAGTAGAAGGGGATTTTAGGCAAGAGGAAATACTTGGGGCATGGCAGAAGGCGCTGGTTGCGGATTGTAATTTAATTGAAGTTAGGTTTAAAACGGAAGTATCTAGTGGAACTTACATAAGAGCTGTTGCGCATTCTTGGGGGCAGAAACTTGGATGTGGCGCAATTGCGCTAAGAATCAAGCGAACAAAAATCGGTGAGTTTGTCTTGTGCGATATTGACAAATATAAATTATAGGCATATAATGCCTGGGTAACTCAAATCTCACTAGTTTTTGTGGAATAAATCCACATACGAGCCAAGCGCTTTTATTTGAAAACTTAAGAGAAATAGTTTTCAAATATGTATCCAAGATCACAAAATAATCGTTTTTCGTCGTCTTCACCTCGCTCACGCTCAGGTGGTTTTTCTCGTGGCGGTTCTCGTGGTGGCGATCGTCGTGTTTCCAAGGGCCATTTGATTGACCCGAATAAATTTATAAACAAAGTTGTAGTAACAGAAGAGATTGCGCATTTTGTACCAGAGCATAATTTTGCTGATTTTCAGATTGATGAGCGTTTGAAGCAGACAATAATTTCCAAAGGATATACCACACCAACTCCTATTCAAGACAGAACCATTCCTTTAATACTTAAAGGCCAAGACGTAGTAGGTATAGCAAATACAGGTACAGGTAAAACTGCGGCCTTTCTAATTCCGCTAATTAATAAAGTTTTACTAAACCCAAGCGAACAAGTTTTGATTGTTGTTCCAACGCGTGAGCTTGCTATACAAATAGACGATGAACTTCATGGTTTTAGTCGTGGTATGAGTATTTTTTCTGTAATTGCGGTAGGTGGCGTGCCAATTGGAAAACAAATGCGTGATTTGCGCAGACAGCACCATTTCATTATCGGTACACCTGGACGTTTAAAGGACTTGATAGAACGCAGATGTATTAACCTCGCACCATTTAAGAGCGTCGTACTTGATGAGGCCGACAGAATGCTTGATATGGGTTTTGTAAAAGATATGCGTACTGTGATGTCACTTTTGAATAAAGAACGTCACACTCTATTTTTCTCTGCAACTACTGCACCAGAAGTTGAAAAACTTATCGGGGAATTTTTGAAAGAACCAGTTCGTATTTCAGTAAAAACAGGAGATACAGCAAAAAGTGTTGAGCAAGATGTTGTGAGAGTAAAAGCGGGAGAAGAAAAGCTTGATGTCTTACACGACTTACTTAATCAAAAAGATTTCAAAAAAGTATTGATTTTCGGTCGCACAAAACACGGCGTAGAGCGACTTTCTCAAATACTCGTAGAAAAAGGATTTAAATCTGAATCAATTCATGGAAATAAAAATCAATCACAGCGTCAGCGCTCTCTGGCCGCTTTCAAGGCTGATCATGCGCAAATTCTAGTTGCGACAGATGTGGCAGCACGTGGTTTGGACATTGCAGACATTACGCACGTTATCAATTATGACTTGCCGGAAACATATCAGGATTATGTACACCGTGTAGGCCGTACTGGTAGAGGCTCAAAGAAAGGCAAGGCATTAACTTTCATTGAAGATAGAAGATAAATATGAAAACTAAAGAAATAAAAATTGAGCCAGCTAGAACGTTTCAAAAATTTGGTAAATGGATAGAGAAACCTCTACGCTCACAGATTTTGACGTGTACTTGTGGCTACAAATACGTCAAAACTCGTCCTAATCAAGATAAGTGTATTAAGTGCATGACTAGGGGGTAAAATATTAATATGTTGCGAAATAACAATTTTTAATATACTATTTTTGAGCCCAACGGGGGCATTTTTTTATGGAAATACGAAATATAGCAATCATCGCACACGTGGACCATGGCAAAACCACTCTAACTGACGCAATAATGCGCCAGACAGGCGCTGCAGATGAAAGTACATCAATGGACTCCAACACTTTGGAGCAAGAG
>JBAQOA010000021.1:0-32975 GCA_049304335.1 Minisyncoccia bacterium
GTATTAAAGCCACGAGTCAAAGCCACAGATTTTGATTTTCTGTGGTGAGTTACTCTCTTTCTTCTTATTAGCTGGTTTATTGTGGACATTTTTTAACTAAAAAACGCGAAAAACGCGTTGCCGTACTATATATTAAGCCGTTTTATATGGCAACATCATATTAAATAACTACCATCCTACATAGCCACCCCAGTCAAAAGACGGAAAATAGCATCAACGAGCGGAAAAAAGAATTGCCAAGCCAACATTGCAAAGATTATTGGCAAAATAATTCCGTATCTTTCTATTTTGTAAAAAAATCCTCTGACTGATGGAAATATTGAAGACAAAATACGTGAACCATCTAATGGTGGAATTGGAATCAAGTTGAAAAGCGCCAAAACAATATTAATAAGAATTATGTACTGAGCTATAAGCATCGCTCCTTGCCCTAAATTAAGATATCGAAATACAACAGAAAATATAATTGCCAAAAGAATATTTGTCGCAGGACCTGCTCCCGCTACAAATCCTTCCCCCCATCTTTGATTTCTAAAGTTGGCTGGATTAATGGGTACAGGCTTTGCCCAACCAATTACAAAACCGCCAAGCATATAAGTGAGGGCTGGGAAAATAACCGAGCCAAATGGGTCAATGTGGCGAAGCGGATTTGCAGATAATCGCCCTAGTGCACTTGCTGTTTCGTCTCCTTGCCACTTTGCAGCATAGCCGTGCGCTACCTCATGTAGCACCACCGAAAGAATAAGGATAATTAATGAAAGTATCACTGACATATGCTTATTATCGTACAACTTGTCTCTTTATGCTAATGATGTTAGGATTTTCGAACTATGGCAAAAGTTTGCGCAATAACCAAAAAAGGTTCCATGATGAAAGGCGGTTACAGCAACCGTACTCGTGCAACCCAATACAACCCTACTGGAAAAAAGAGGGTCTACCCAAACCTACAAAAAAAGAGGATTTTTGTTCCTGAAATAAACAAAACTGTTGTTGTGACTATCTCGGCTCGCGGCTTGAAAACTATTCAGAAAAACGGAGCATACAAAACTCTAAAGAAAGCTGGTCTCATTAAATAATTTCCTTAGTTATACAATTTATAAGCTATTTTTAAATTGCACTATTGGAATTAGATCACTTCCATTTGTATCAAACTCAATTGGCCCATTTATAGCAGTTTGAAATATTTTTACTCCTGCACTTGCTAGTCTATTCATCACCTCTTTTGTTGGGTGCCCATACCTATTGTGAAGTCCTGCAGAAATAACTGCATAAGCTGGTTTTGTGGCACTTACATACGCTTGGCCTGTCGAGGTACGTGAGCCGTGATGCCCTGGCTTTAATACATCTACTTTTAAATCATTACCTTGCGCAACTAGATAATTTTCGATTTGTGTTGGTGAATCACCTGTTAGTAAAAATTTTCTTGAACCATATGACAAAATCCCCACAATTGAACTCATGTTTGTTTCCCAGCCGACGACATCTTTATCTGGAAAAAGGATTGTGAACTTCACACCGTCACCCAAATCAATCACAGTCCCCCTATGCGCAATTATTTCAGGAATTTTTTGTAATTTAACTAATTCTTCAATAGCGCCATCTATTTGATTGGTTTTTGAGTGATTTCCTGTTTCAACTATTGCACCCACATTGAATCTTTTCAAAATGTCTGGAAATCCACCAATGTGATCTGCATCAGCGTGTGTTTCTAAAATTACATCTAAATCATTATCATTCCATGGCATTACCGCGCCCAATTCACGAAGCACTGCCCTATCTCTTGGACCAGAATCAACAAGTAAATCATTTCCACTTGGAGCCCTGATGTAAATTGAATCACCTTGCCCAACATTCAAGAAAACTACTTTCAAAACTTTGTTTGGTAAAAGAGAAAAATACCACCCCCAGACTATTAAATTAGACAAAACAAAAAAACCAATTAAAAAATTCTTCCAATTGTTTTTAAAGAAATCCATCCCGATAGTGAAAAATAGCATTGCTCTATTCGAGCAAACTACCTGTATTTATTATTACTTCTTTTAAACTTAGACCTATCCACTGTTTTTAAAATCATAGTTTGCTCGGATGCCATTTTCTACTACGGGATCCACTTATTTATTATATTATCTGGCGGCCTGAATTCTTTTTGCTAATATATAAAAGTACCTACTTAGAGAGGGGTATGACAACTGTCAGCTCGCCGAAAGCGAGACGCATGCTGGTCGTGGGCTCGCCCGAATGGATTCGCATGTGGGAAGAAGATGTGTACCGTCAACGGCCGGAGAGGCCAAGCAGAGACCGGCGAGGATACAGAGGGTACCGCCATACCCGTAAGGTTCATGGTCGTAGAAGGACCATTCCCTACGGAGCGAGATAAAAGTACCTACGAAGAGCAGGACGGCGTCGCGAATGCGGCACCGGCTTTTTGTTATACCCCGTAGCAAATTTTGGTCTCACAAATTAAAAATTTGTAGTGTGCAAAAGCTCAAGACCAAAATCTACTACAGGGTTATACTTTTAACATGACCCAATTTCAAGAAAAAACATTCGCTATCCCAGCATTAAAAGGAATATCAGCAAAAACAATAGATGAACACCTAAAACTTTATTCAGGATATGTAAAAAACGCTAATACTGTTTTATTAAAAATAGAGGAATATGCAAAAGACAGCGAAGCAAATGCGTATGCGCTCGGCGAACTTCACCGCCGTTTCTCCTTTGAATTCAATGGGATGAGAAATCATGAACATTATTTTTCTCATTTAGAAGGCGAACCAATTCAGCTACAGGATGGCAGTGCACTTAAATCTGAAATTGAAAAAGCTTGGGGAACATTTGATGCATTTCTCAATCGTTTTAAAGCTGTTGCGCTCACTCGTGGCATCGGCTGGGCAATGCTCTCTTATGACAAGCAGACCAAACAACTTTTGACACACTGGGTGGACGAACAACATTTAGGGCAACTCTCAACAACACAGCCAATTCTCGCTCTCGATATGTGGGAACATTCTTTTGTCGCCGACTATTTCCCTTCAGGTAAAAAACAGTATGTGGAAGATTTTTTTGCGAATCTAAATTGGAGCACCTGCGAAACAAATTTTACTTCCGCTCTCTAAGTTTTTCTTCTTGGTAAAACTTATATCCGATAAAACACAGTGGGATATAGAGTACTGCCACCATCCACCCATTAATTACTGAGGTTGAGAACATTGAGAACGGTAAATTTGAGAAAAATCCACTAACCGCAAAAACGTATTTCGAAATAATTGTTGTGACAAATGCGAATGGAAGATATATAAATGGAATAAAATAAATAATTCCCGTTAAAAATCCAAAAAGCATTAGGAATGGTGCAAACGGTAGAACTAGCACATTCGCAAACAAAGAAACAACAGAAACTGCGCCCACGGAATACGCCAAATATGGCAGTGTCATTATTTGTGAACCGATAGTTGCAGACACTATTTCTTTTAACCCCGCTTTTTCAGTGATAAATGAAAGTTTGCGTGCAGACCACGGACCAAATGAGATAAGCCCAAAGGTAGCCAAGAAAGAGAGTTGAAATGAAGGATCATAGAGCGCAGAAAGCGGACTAAATACTGTCATTAAAATACCGGTGATAGAAAGCAGGCGCAATATATCTAACTTTCTATGCACAAAATTTCCCGCAATGATTAGTCCGCCCATCACCCCCGCCCGCACTGCCGTAGCTGTGGCGCCCGTCATAATCACAAATAATGCTACAGCCACAATTGCTATGGTTAAGGCTATCCTCCTAGGAACTTTGTAAAGTAGCGCCAATATAAAGGCGGAAACTATAGAAATATTGTATCCAGACAAGACAATCATATGAATGAGACCGGATTTTCTGAATGAATCCATGTCGCTCTTTGTCATGGCGCCCTTGTCGCCCACTAGCATTCCTTCTGCCAAAGACGATGCCGGCTCGTGTAATGCCTTCTCTAAACTGCTTTCAAATTTATTTTTTATGTTGTCTAAAATTTTAAACAGAGAAAACCCTGATTGTTTTTGAATATTTGTAAGCTTGGCATTTTTAACAACATACAAAATCCCTTTAGCACGTAAATAATTTTTATAATCAAATGTTTTTCCATAATCACTCATAAAATTTTCTGGTTCGGCTAGAGTTCCTGAGAAAGCTGCGCGGTCGCCCATTGAAAGTTCCGTAGAATCATTTGTTTCTAAAATAATTTTAAATGAGTCGTTCCCAACCGTTGCGTTGGCCGTATATTGAAAACCGAAAGCATTTTGTTTCCCCGATTCAATTACTACAATTCCAGAAATTTTTGAAGTTTCAAACTCAAGCGGCACATTTCCATGCACCAGTGCCGCACCTCCCCCTAAAATCAATCCTGCAATAATAGAAAAAATAATTGTTTTGGATCTAGTTTTCCAAAATACAGTCGTAATAATTAGGGCCAATACCAAAATAATACCGACGCTGAAATGTTCTGAAACAAAAACTCCGAAAATTGTGAATATAAATGCGAGGAATATGTCCCGCGTACTCATTTTTTTAATTCAAATGTAATAATTTTTACCTTCGTATCCTTATTTACTCCATTTCCATAATAAACCTTGTGTCTCTCAATCATTTCGTCCACATTTTTATACCCATGCCCAAATATTTCTTGTGGCATCAAATTCTTAATTTCTTTTTCAAAAACTTTCTCAATACGAGCTTCGCCAAACTTATTTTTAGTTTCAAAATCTACTAACTCAATATCGTCGCCAACACTTAAATCTTTGTCATCAAACAATCTCCATGTTGTTTTTTTCGTTCCGTTCAATATATTTGGAACAAAGTGCTGTCTAAACTTAACTACTTTCATTATTTATTCTCAAATTCTTTTATAATCCGTTTTTCGTCAGCCAAAGAAAGTGCTTTTTTATACGATGCATGCTCTCCTTTTACCCTCGCTTCACATTCTGCCCATGTCTTATGTGTTTTTATGACACCAGCTACCAAACTTACATATGAATACGCCTTACCCTTTTTGCTCGAGCGAACATCGCTTTGCGATGTTTTAGCTCCATCTAAATTAATTGTGTAAAGTTTTGCTGGTCCATCATACAAACGAACTTGGTCCCCCACTGCAAATGCCGATGCAATTTCATCCACCCTTTCATTTCCTGCAACTCCTGAATGTCCTTTCACTAAAACCCATTTAAGCTTTTTATTACCGGCTTCTTTTTCTAACTCAATCCATAATTCTTTATTTGAAACTGGCTGTTTCTGCATAGTTTTCCAATCATTCTTCATCCAGTTTTTTACCCATTTTGTGATTCCATTTATTACATATGAAGAATCAGTATGCACCTCTCCCGTATCTCCTTTTTTCAATGGTTTAAGAGCATGAATGGCTGCAGTTAATTCCATCCTATTGTTTGTAGTTTTTGGGTGATTGCCACCAAACTCTCTTATATGTTTATCTCCTGCAACAATTGCACCCCATCCGCCCGGGCCCGGATTCCCTTTCGCCGCCCCATCACAAAAAATTATGTATTTTTCTAATTTCATATGTTAAATAATATCAATAATTCTCACCCTCCACGCATCTCTTCCCTTAAACGGGTCTTCCTCTATATTTCCAAATATATCTATAGTTCCAGCGTCAGTTTTATTTTTTAAGTCACCCGCGAAAAATTTAATAGCACGTGCACGCTTTTCTCCTTGCGAAAATATGATTTCCAAATGTTCTGCTGTTTTTCCAAACATTTTAGTTTCTTCTGTCCATGTTTTTGGAAAATGGAAAAGTGGCCTTTCGTTTGCCAAGCCAAATGGGCGCAAAGCAAAAAGAGATTTTAAAAAGTGATTATTTATATCTGTTAACGAAACCACTGCATCAGATAAATCTTTTTTTTCATTATCTTTATGTACTAGTTTTTCTTTGGCCGATATAAGTGCATCTGCCAAGTGGTGAATTTGTTCTTTCACAACAGTAAATCCACCTGCTTGTTTGTGCCCGCCAAATTGCATAAAGCTATCTTTTGCTTCACTCATCAAATCGTGCACAGAAATTATTCCATTCCCCCTGCACGAGCCTCTGATTTCTCCCGAACCATCTTCACCCCACAAAAAAACTGGTGCGCCATATTTTTCTACCAAGTTTGTGGCAACAAGACCAAGTAATGATGGGCGCCAATGTGTGGAGCCAAGTACTAAAACACCCCTTTGGTGGAGCGAGCCCTCCAAAATTCTCGTATTAGCTTCTTTTACAATTGCTGCCACAACTCCTTTGCGAGAATTATTCACTCCCTCAAGCTCGCGGGTCAAAGTGATAGCCTCTTTATCATCCTCTGTTGCGAGCAAATCATATGCGAGGCGCGCTTCTCCCATACGGGATGCTGCATTTATGCGTGGCGCAATAGAAAATGCCACATCATCCTCTGTAATATTTCTTAATCGTAGTGAACTGATAAGTGCTTGGAGGCCTTTGCGACGAGATTTTTGTAAAACTCTTAGGCCAAAATGAGCAAAAATTCTATTTTCGTCAATCAGTGGCACCATATCTGCAATTGTTGCAATCGCAACCAAATCCAAAAGCCACTTCTCTTGACCATCTGCTAATTTCAAAACATTTTTCTGCTGAAGTGCCTGTACCAACTTAAATGCAACGCCAGCTCCACATAAACCCTTGAATGGATATTCACAATTTGGTTGCATTGGGTTCAAAATCGCATAGGCTTTTGGCAATTCCCCCTGTGCTTCATGGTGGTCGGTGATAATTACATCAATCCCCGCATCCTCCGCAGCATTTACTTCCTCATTGTTCGCAATTCCACAATCAACTGTGATTATCAAACCGACCCCTTTTTCTTTTAACAATGGAATTGAATTAGCATGAAAACCAAAACCATCAACATGTCGGTCTGGAATATATGGAAAAACTTTTGCGCCCCCTTGCTCTAATGCCTTGCGAAGCATTACACCGCCCGGAATACCGTCTGCATCGTAATCGCTATATACAGCAATTGTCTCTCCATTATCAAATGCTTTTTTTATACGAGAGACTGCTTTGTCCATATCTTTCATTAAGAACGGATCATGAAGTTTTTCATATTTAGGATTAAGAAAATTCTCTCTATCTGCCTCTGATAGCCCTCTTTTTGCCAAAATTTCTTCTATTACTGGATGGAGTGCAACTGTCATTTGTTGTATTCTATATGAAATATGAACGACCCGGCACAGAAATTTTTACATATAATGAATGTATGAGTAATAGTCAAATTAATGAAATTTCTGAACGGGCAAGCTGCATTTTTTGCAAAGTAGCTAATAAACAAATGCCCCACTACCCCGTTTATGAGAATGATGATGTGCTGGCTTTTCTAGATATTCACCCATTAGCACTCGGTCATACTTTATTAATAACAAAGAAACATTTTGATAGTCTAGAAATGGCATCTGAAACAATTAGAGCGCAAATGATAAACACAGTAGCTAAATTACGACCAATATTAACTGAAGCTACGGGAGCAAATTACACACTTGCGATGATTGCGGGAATTGATGTAAAGCATTTTCATATTCATCTAATACCACAGAAAGAGGATTCGGTACTATCTTCTGCAAAACCCATTGAAATGACACCGGAACAATTTGAAAAAATTAGAAATACTATTTCAGAACAAATGCCCGCATAATTTGTGTTAGCAAAAGACAAATTGGTTTATACAAAATAAGAGTTGACAGAAACATTTTTAGTGCTATAATATATAAAGTTGTTCTCACCCAAGCTGCAGGAGGATGTGTATGGCATTCATTTTGCCATTATGGATCAAGGCCGACGAAGTAGTCGGGTACATCATCAATGCCTACGCGGGCATTGATGAATCACCGAACCGGCCAGGCCGTATGCGTCGGGTCTTCCTTTGGGAAGACGGCGATGAGATCAAGATGGGCAATGCGGAGGCGTTCGTGATGCATCTGGGGCAGAAGTTCGGCAAGAAGTTGAAGCCGGCAGACGCCAGTGCAGTCCACGCCCTCCTCCGTGAGCTCGGAGAATCGCTTACCCCGCATCTGCGCGGACACGCGAAGCCGAGCGACACCAGTTCCAAGATCGGCCGCTTCAAGCAGCCCGACCCGGAAGAGTGGGTCGTGAGAAAGAAGTAGGCACATAGGGCCAAGCGCGATACGCGCTTGGCCCTAAACATTTATATTTAATTAAGCGCGTCTATACCGGGCAGTGTTTCATTCAAAAGATAATCGAGCATCGCGGCTCCAGCAGTGGAAAGAAATGTGAAATTTTTCTGAAGCCCCAATTTCCTTATGCATGCCACAGTGTCTCCTCCACCCACAATTGAGTTGGTTTTTATTTCTGAAATTATTTTGGCTACATTCCTTGTACCTTCTGAATATCCTCTCTCATAATTTCCCATGGGCCCGTTCCAAATAACAGTTTTGGCTCCAAAAAGAATTTCCCTTAGTGTCTCTATAGACTCTCCATCTATATCAACAATCACTTCTTCAGAACGCACATCGTCTGCGCGAGTAATCCTGTCTCCACCCCCCGTTACTACAACGTCTGTAGGTAGATAAAGTGGCGGTTCAGAAAAAGAATGCAGATGTGGAGCAGAAACAGAAACTAAAGACCTTCCCACCTCATATCCTTTATCCCTAAAAAAATCATTGGCTAGTGCACCTCCTACAAAAGTTGCATCTGCCTTAGAAAAAAACTTTTTTAAAATTGGCAACTTGGTTTCAAACTTCGCACCCCCTAAAATAAAAATAAATGGTTTTTCTGGCTTGAATCCTTTCGCAAGCTCCTTCATTTCTGTTTCAAACTGTAGTCCAGCATAGCTTGGTAAAAATTTAGTTACCTTCGTAATTGACGCGTGCTCTCTGTGTGAACTAGAAAAAGCTTCATTTACATAAATATCTGCATAAGAAGCCAGTGCTTTTGCAAAAACCTCATCATTATTTTTCTCACCATCATATTTACGTAAATTCTCTAGCAAAACCACATCCCCTGAACTTAAATGTGCTTCAATTTCTTGGTTTAATTTTGGAAAATAATTTTCAGCAAAAAATATAGGAAGAGTTTTACCCAAAATATCTGCCACAGGCTTTAATGTCTGCTCCCCTATAGTGTGATTTGACTCTATGTGACTTGCGAGAATTATCTTTGCTCCAGCTTCTCGTAAAAAATTAATGGTCGGAATCACAACTTCAATTCTATATACATCTTCTACGACCCCAGAATCAATCGGCACGTTGAAATCCGCGCGCACTAGCACTTTTTTACCAGCAAAATCATTTTTATTATTACTGACAAACTTCATCCCGTAGTAGAATTTCGGCTCATTAAATTTTTCGACTTTTGTTTATACATAAATTCCTTTAATCTTCTCTTTAATAATCTACCACCTTGTGTTGTTTTTAGATAATTTTCCCTCCTTTTTGCATCTAATTCATCCAAACAAGCCTCATAATAAACAAGCGTCCACGGTTTATACCTCTTTGTTGAAAAATTTAATCCTCGATTATGTTCTACGAGCCTCTTTTTAAGATTTGTTGTAAAACCAATGTATAGCTCATTATTTTTGTAACTTTGTAATACGTATGTGTAGAACATAATCAAGCCGAAATTTCACTACAGGACTTCATATAAAATTTTTTCGGTATCTTTATGACTCAAGCTTGCTCTACCAACTAGAAAACCTGATACATCTCCTGTATTTGCTAAATCTCTAGCATTATCAGGTGTAACAGAGCCTCCGTAAAGGATACTTAATGATTTTGCAATCTTGCCCCCATACATTTGTGAAAATATTTTTTTGATAAACAGTGCAGTCTCATGTAATTCGCCTGGCTCCATAGCACCCCTAGCATTTTCTCCCACCGCCCACACTGGCTCATAAGCAATAATTATTTTCCCAATCTCCTTTTTCTCAATATCTAAAAGTGTTTCTTCTATTTGAGCACGTAGTTCATGCCAAAACTCGCCATCATTATCGCGAACATTTTCACCCACACAAACAATCACCCTTAGTCCGGCTTTTACTGCAGTTTTTATCTTTTTTGAAATGGTTGCGCTTGTCTCACCTAGTTTTCTGCGCTCTGAATGTCCCAAGATAACAAAATCTGCCCCGACTCCATAAATTGCATATGGGCTTGTGAGCCCCGTAAATTCTCCTTCTTTTTCAAAAAAAGCATCTTGGGCGCCAAGAAAAAGGTTCTTGGGATGCTTAATGGTAGACAATAGTCCCACATGCACACTTTGGGGGCACGCCACTAAGATAATTTTTTTCCTAGAAAATTTCTTAGCTAATTTTTTATAATTATTAAATAAATTCTTCGCATCAGTAGATGAGTTTGGGTTCATCTTCCAGTTCCCCACAAAAAGAAATGACATATTTGAATTATACCAGAGCAAGAAAGTAAGGCGATTTTGCGAATTTATACTTACTCCTCACTCAATCTAAAAACTTCTTCGAGAGTTGTAGCCCCAGAAACTGCCTTAAATAGGGCATCCTCAACAAGAGTAAGCATTCCCTCTCTGATTGCCTGACTTTCAATTTCTCTTCCCGTGGCACCATCCAAAATTAAATCTTTTATTGTTGGTGTTATTTTCAAAACTTCATGAACCCCAATAACGTATTCCGTATCCTCAAGAGGTTTAAAACATTTAATGGTTTGCCACGTTGCACTGTTGTTTACTATCTTTTCTTGCTTTAAGGCTGTTAGCACTTTCTCCAAATCGGCAATTTTATTCAATTTAGATAAATCTTCTTTAGAGAGCGCATACTCTTCTTTTTTGTCTGATATTTTTTTAACTAATGCATGCCCCATAACCACCTTTACGGATGACGATAGTAAAAATCTTTCTATACCTAGATTAGTAAGTTCTTCAAAAACCTTCCCGGCGGTTTTCGACTTTACTGGGGCCAAAATTAATTTTCCTGAAATGGCTGCATTTAATGCTAATACCGCTAAATCTTCTTCCTTTAGTTCACCAATCATCACTACATCTGGATCTTGTTTTAAGATTGCTCTAAAACCATTTGCAAATGAAAGTCCCGTATCTGGCTTTATTTCTATTTGCATAATTCTATTCATCTGATACTCAATAGGGCTTTCTAGGGTCGCGATTGAAACACTTGGTTTATTTAAAATATCTAAAATCGTATAGAGTGTGGTGGTTTTCCCAGTACCTTCAATTCCAGCTGCAATCAATGCACCAGAATTTTTCAAAGCATTATGAATTACCTCTAATCCTTCCCCGTGAAAACCTAATGTCTCCAAAGTAAACCCGAGTACCCCTGTTTGGAGTACTCGCAGAGTTATTTTCTCGCCAGAGTGTGTTGGTATAGTTGAAACTCTAAAAGATTTTTTCTCACTATCTATACCCTTTTCGATTTCCATTTTGAATCTACCATCCTGTGGCTCTGAGCTATTGTCTAAATCGAGCCCAGCAAGAAACTTAAATCTTAAAGCAATAGGCAAATGCACATTTTGAGGTAAAGAAAACGCTTCACGAAGTGTGCCGTTTATCCTAAAGCGAATGATTGTCTCTGTGTTTTGGGGTTCTATGTGTATGTCGGTCGCATCTTGATAGATTGCGTGTTTCAAAATCAAATCCCCAACCCTTGCAACACTCTCTTCTTCAGCTAGGCTCTTTAGATTTGTACTGGAAGAATCTTCATCTCCCATTTTTTCAATGCTTTTTGAAATTTTTGCCGTTTCTTTTTGGATTTTTTCACCAAACTCTTTTTTCAAAAGTTTTTGGTATGTGGTTAGCGCAATCTTGATAGATTCTTTATCTGTAAACCTGGGCAAAACACGCATGCCCTTGTCTGTTTTTAGAAAATCTACGTACTTCAAATCATCCACGGAAAGAAAAGCTACTTCAATATCACCACCCGTCTCAACATACGCAATAATGTTGTGTTTCCTAGATGTTGATTCTGGAATTGCATTCAATACATCAAGACGCAAATCCTTCTGTCTTAAATCCACAAAAGAAATGCCAGAAATTTGAGCATATATACGCCTTAAATCGTCATCATTTATAAATCCATCTTTTACTAAAACATCTCCGAGAGATAATCCCGTTTTCTCTGCTTCATTTTGTGCTTGTTCTAACTCTGATTTTGATACTAATCCTGAATCAAAAGCAAAATCAATTAATTGTTTCTCATCAATGTGCATATTTGTGCTCAATTCTAACAAAAATCCCGCATTTGCGGGATTTTTGTTTCTTATTTTAATTTCTTAAATTAAAATTCTTTGAACGTTGGATTTACATTTACCTGAAGTTGAGTAACTGGGCACTGGGCACTTGTACCAGTTCCGTTCTGATCACGTACTGTCACTTGTGCGGTTTTTGAGCCAGTTGATTGGTAAGTAATCGTATACGCACTTGATGTTGGAGCTGGAGATGGGAAATTGGTACCGGTCCATAGATAAGTATATGGAAGGGTTCCACCCGATGGATATGCTGTCCAGACTACTGGCAATCCAACTCTAGCTGGTGATGGAGACGCGAGACATGAAACGGTTACCGATGCCGATGGGTAAATAGTTAGGTTAAACGTCGTCGTCTGATTTGTAACGCCTGACGCACTACCCGTAACAGTCACTGGGAACGTCCCAGTCTGTGCATTTTGAGTTACAGTAAATGTAATCGTTGAATTACATGTTGCTGGACATGGGTTGTTTGAGATGGACGCTGTAACACCTGAAGGAAGTGTCGATGTAATAGCTACAGTCACAGGACTTTGCGTTCCAGAAACTGCTGTTCTTGTGATTGTTTGATTCACAAATACATCAGCACCATCTTTTGTCACGGAAACATTTCCAGCATTTGAAAGCGAATAGCTAAACGCAGGATTGCTTGAGCTAATCGTAACTGTTGCCGAGCCTGTCCCTGAACCGCCAGGACCACTACATGTCATTGAGTAAGTGGTTGATGTGGTTGGTGAAACTGTTTGTGTGCCTGATGTTGCTGTTGATGATGTCCATGGTGCAGAACATGATGTTGCGTTTGTTGAGCTCCATGTGATTGTTGAAGATTGGCCAGAGGTAATGTCTGCTGGATTAGCAGAAACGGATACAGATGCACCAGGAGTTACTGTTACTGTTGCAGTATTGCTCGTTACTGCCCCACCGCCCGCAGCGCTCGTTGCTGTACAACTAATAGAGTAGTCGGTAGTTACAGAAGGTGAAACTGTTTGTGTGCCAGATGTTGCTGTTGATGATGTCCACCATGCACTACATGAACCTGCGACAATGTTTGTCCCCGTCCATGAAAGCAGTGAGCTCCCACCTGACGCAATAGAAGTAGGTGATGCAGAAAGTGCCACTGATGCTTGTGGCGCTGTACATTGACCAACAGAAACTGTGGCAGGAGTTGCACTTACCGTGCCTCCAGGACCCGTACACGTAATGCCATATGTTTTACTTGTTGCACCACTTGTGGAGCCCGAAGGTGTGACATTTTCTGTGTGACTTCCTGTTGTTGCATCCTTTGCGCCAGTCCAATCACCGGTCGCTGAACATGAAGTTGCATTTGCCACATTCCAAGTTATTGCAGTTGATGAGAGCGGGTCTGTACACTGCAAGGTTGATGGAGTTGCAGAAATTGAAACAGTCGGAGGATCATAGTGTGTACAACTAGTTGTAAATAAATAAGTGCCCCCTGGGTAAACTAATTGGCTACTTGGACTCACAGAACCAGTATACGTAGTCGGCGGTGTAAATGACAAAGAATATGTAGTTCCAGATGAGTCTGAAGTCACGGTATAGCTACCACCTGCTCCAGAGCCACTCACTCCTGCTGGATTTGATGTCCATGAGCCAGCGGGCGCGCCATCTACTCTGCAGTTATTTGTAACATTTATTGTTGCTGTCACCGGATGACTAACATAGAAAGTCAAAGTATTTGTTCCTGTTGCTGTGTATCCTCCGCAGTTATTAGGTTCGATTCTAAGGGTATATGAACCGTTAACAAGACCCGAAACATCTACAGTGAAATATGCAAGACTTCCTGTAAAATCGCCGGAATATGCATTGTTAATATATATATAACCTCCACAAGTTTGTAGGGTTAATTCACCGAGTGAACCAGTATTGGTCGTGCCATAAACATTGATATATCCGTCGGCGGGGTTACTTTCAGTGTTCGGGCTACCATTTGGACTGGTTATTGAATCTAATGTGCCGACTTCACTTTCTCCTGCCCTGGTCAAAGTCGGTGCCATCAGCCACAGCAAACCTGTTATTAAACTGAATGCTAAGATGCGTGTTATTTTAGTTTTCATATTTTTATTGTCTTGTAATGTAACTAATCTGCACTTCTGTTAAAGCGTCTTTCGGAGTGAGTATGATTGAAAGCTCATTTTTTCCATTTACACCTCGGTAACTCATTTGTGTTGAAGACTTTGATTCATTGAGCATAGTGAAACTATTTTCAGACAAATATTTTTTGTACATTGAGTAAAGCTCTTCAGTTTGTTTTAGAGAAGTAAACAACACCGAATAAAGTGTTGCGTGCCTGTCTGGGTAAACTAGTGTGCTTGACTGGAGAATATTTTTTTCCTCAATTGGAAAATCTTTTGGTAAACCAGTAGGTGTTTGGCCTTTGTTGTCTTCTACTTTTACATTTTCACTAGAAAAATTTTGCTTACTTGAGCCTGTGTATGAACGCATGAATGCAAGTGCTCCCGCTAAAACTATTACAACAACCAAAATAATAAGGAGAGGTTTTATAAATTTATTATGCCCATCTGGTGTTGGATGCATTTGGATAGTTGGCATCACAGGTGGAGGAATCGGTGCAGTTGGCCTTGGAGGCATAGGAGGTGGGGTCGGCCTTGACTCACCCTGATTTGATGGTGTATTTGGCTTTGGTGTTGATGGCTGTGGGGGAAAGGCTGATGGTTGTTGAAAATTTGGGGGCATATTATAAAGATCTAATCTAATAAACTAAGCCCCATTTTAGCTTCTTTTTCTCTATATATAGTCATTTTACTATCCACAGCTAGGAGAGAGTCATCTCGTAAAGAAGCTTTGCTTGTAGCGAGGAATAATAAAAACATAAGAATTTATTTTTATGTTTTTATTATGACGAAGTTACTCGGCGAAGCAGACTTTATGAGATGCGAACGACGAAGATGTCTGGTAATCCAGACATCTAGGGCATAATCACCCTAAAAATTTGATGTTAATAAGTGCTTGACAAAAAGGCTTATAGGGTGTATAGTGTTGACAGAACGGCTACAATATGCCGTACCGACAGGTAGTTCTCTGTCATCCTCACTTATACTGCTCGCTTTGCGAGCGGGAGCGTATTATGACTCGCTACACCAAGATCCTCGTGATCGCGGTCGCCGCGGTCATGAACGCTTGCTCGGGAGGGGGTACCCCGACCGACCCAGGCTGCAAGGTGAATTGCAACCCGCCGGTGGAAACCATCGACGGTGCAATCACCAGTCCGGCGAACAACACCGTTCTCACGAATGGCGTTGTCACGCTTTCTGCATCCGCGACCTCGTCCCTCATTGGGACAATTGCGGACGGCAACAAGTACGTCTGGACTGCCAATGGCTCAAACCTTGGCACCGGCAACAATATCAGCGTCTCTGTCGCACCGGGTTCATACAACCTGTGCGTCACTGTCACTGGTAAGAGCGCCGAGAAGCAGATCTGTGGCGTGAGCTTCACTAGGGTGTCAAACATCCCTGTGAGGGTCGCGGCCGCTACTCTCGGCAACCAGCCACTTTTCAAGGGCATCCGAATCACGATTTCTTCCCCCACGGGAAGCGTGAAGGATTCGGTTGACGTCTCGGCCGATGGCACCGCCACTTTCAGTGGCGTGGCTACGCAAAATCTCTTGGCGCTCGACAACGTCCGTGTTGTCGTCGACGACATCTCGATTTCGCGCCTGTACTGGCGTCGCCAGTACACCGTCACCAAGGCGGAGCTTGCAAACGGCTTGGCAATTGTGCTCATCCCCACCACGTGGACAACCACGAGTGGCGAGTACGCCGGCCAGACCGTCGCAATCGACCCTGCGAAGCCGTTCGTCTCGGACAACCACGGGCTTGCCTACTATGGCGAGACGTTCACCTGCTCACTCAACAATGCACAGTGCGGCGTAGTTTCTTGGCCAATCCTCCCTGCTCCGATCATGATTATGCAAGGACAACACGGGGGCAGCTTCTGGAATTACACCGAACTGTTCACCAACAGTGACAGTGCCTCACTGCTGCAGGCAAGAAACCGCTTGCAACAGCTGTTCGGTAGCGCCTTGGTACGGGATCCGAACCCGGGCGAGGTTGCCGATAACGGCACTGGTGGCATCACCGTGGGAATTGACTCAATTCCGTTCGTCGGTGGACCATCACTCGGCGTTTCTGGGGTTGCCACGGACAATGACCGCAACGTCGTGGCTGGCAGCATCCTGTTCCGTAACAGGAAGGCTGTTGGCCTAATCGGTGGTGCGATGTCTGAAATCATGCACGCGCTCGGCGTTGGTCACTCGTGTGGCTGGCGCAGTGTCGTGGCCATCGACTGCCCTCCGGGTGGACAGACGGCCATGGAGCCGACCGTGGAAGATGTTGCGTACTTCTGGCTTCTGCAGGCTTTGCGCAAGCAGGAGCGCACGATGAATACGCACTTCTCCATCGTGGAGAGCTAAGAACCAAGTGAGGGACATAGTTCCATGGCAACCAGCCATGCGAACACAAAGGGCGTCGCGACAGTATCGCGACGCCCTTTCTTCTACCTGGCTAAAGATTATGTATAGCTTTAATTGGGTCCATTTCTTCTAAAACTTCTTTTTTAGAATCAATTATTGTCCAAGCTTCTTTGAGTCCATTCATCTCTCTTTCGGGTTTGAGAAGCTCATTTGTTTTTTCACTTCCAAAAATATGTTGCACTCCCGCTTTGGCTAATAAATTTACTTGTAAGTGAGCGATCGTATTAAAATTCTCATTTGGATATTTTTTAGAGACTTCCTCCCACAAATCGTTAGAAATTTTTATATTTCCACCATAAATTAAAAACACATGACAGAGTTCATGTATCACTATTGCTGTTGTTTTCTCAAAATCATCACTAATGAAAAAAGTTAACGGGTCTGAAAATGGCGTCAGTTCTTTTCTTTCATTTATGGCGTAGCCAATCCAAAATTCTGGCAAAACAAGTCCGAGTGTTTTATAAAAGTCAAAAACTTTATCATTGATCTTGTTCCAAAAAATTTGATATTCCTCAACAAATTTCTGTGATTTTTCAAAATCAGGATATTCAAATCTTTCACCAGTTAATCTAGCTAGCGTTTCTTCATATATATAGCTGTATCGAAAAATAAGTTTTGTAGACATATGCAAAGCATAAGAAAACGGCCACACGTTTGCAACTCCTTAGAGTGCATTCGAGTGGCCGTTTCGGCATTTCGCGGAAATCGAAGACCTACTTCGATCCGCTTCCGCTGTGACCACAGGAGCTGTGGCAGCCGTTGGCGCTACTGCGACCGAGAGCCGACTCTTCCTGATACGGCTTCCTTGTCACAGTAATCGTAACCTCTTGCTTGCGCATTCGCTTTTCACCTCCTTTATGCGAAAAAATGTGGAAAAGACGGGCGCTCCTGTTTCCAAGTCAATCCTAACCCAGTAAATCTATTGTGTCCATAGTATTCGTTGCCATACCCGAAGTTAATCGGCAACAACCTTTCAGAAATCAGCCGATATACTTTGAGGCCACAATCAAAATCACTGGGGGTCAGATCTAAAACAACTGGATCAAAGAGCTTGAATATGTCTGTTTTTATCTCGACATCAGGAACTCTTTCTTCAGAGTCAAGCAACCAGCGAACACGGTCTAGATTCTCACTCTCAAAATACAGACGACCATGATCCATTGGTGAAAAAACGGACAAGAAGTGCGGAGGGTCTACCCTCTTACTTGTTAGTGTCATCATGAGCATGGACTCTGCCTCGTCTAAGGCTTTTAGGGCCGCAGACCCAAAGGCGAAATGAGCTGACGCACCGCTCACCATGCTTGGGTAATTACTCGATGAATAGATAACAGCAAGCACTACCGGAACACTATCAAGTGTAAGGTTAAGAAACTCACAACTCCAACCTCTCGCCTTCCAATACTCACACCTAATGGCGATGTCGTCCCCGAGTGTTTCTACTGGAATTGACGTCACTTCTCTTTTTGCATACCAGGTGAGGCAAACCGCATCTCTTTCTATAAGTTCCAGTAACGCCTTCTCCTGAGCCATTGATGCATCAAAGTGGGCAGCAACACCGCTAGAACTTGCGCGGTGTATTAGTTTTCTGCCCAACTTCCTGTGGTTTAACGGGTAGTAGACATTATCGATAGGAACCATGATGCGATTTTTGCTAGACCACCGATACCCAGACACCCATTCATATACTTTATTTTCACTGAATGGGTTTAGATCAAGCTCTTTGTACTGGATACCACTTAGCGGTGAGATGACTCGGGGATCCAAGAAGGCGTCCTTCAGACTATCAGCCCTGTTTATTTCATCCACCCGCACAAGGCCAGATGAATACCTCTCAAAAGCCTCCGCCAATGCCTTGATAGAAGCCTCGTCAGATGAAACCGACGTACCTTGAGAAATGTCGTCCTCTGACCCCTTAGTATCGGCATACGGCGAACGGTATTTCGCCATCATTACTACCTTCGAAAAATCCCTACCCTCATATTCAACCGTTCGGCGACTCAACCATTCAACTGGCTTACCAATACCAACCAAAGCTTCCCTCAAATTCCACGCAATGGTTGGAACCGGCATGGAGGAAGAATCCTCTGTGTTTACTTCCTTGCCAACAAGTAATGCAATCATTACTGATTCCCTTGGATAATCCAACCCGAGAAAATCAGCTGCTGATTTGTCTTGAAATCCACCGTACTCTCGTACTCCGATATCGTGTTCCGCACAAAACAGATATGCATTCTGGGCGGAATGCCCTGCTTCTATGAACGCATACCTGTAACCACGATTTGCGTATTTTTTTGCCATACGCCCCAAGTCGGCGGAAATAAATACGACGAATGAAGCCGTCTCCGCTTTATTGGAATCGAGCACTCTGTTTACGATGTCATGCGTGACCCGTGTTTCTGTCTTGAACAGAAGAAATTTTTCTGGGTCATAACGATAGAGACCTCTAGCGAGGTCTTGATTATCACCACAAACTGCAACGTAAACTGAAAGCGGATAGAGCTTACCGGCAGACGGAACACTTCTCGAATCACCATAGCTGTAGATTGAAAAGAGTAATCCTCCCAATAAGTCCGCTGGAATGTTTCCATCAGACATTTGAGAGGAACTCTTCCTTTTCCTCAAAAGTTTGCCGAGGTCGTCATCGACACTCTTCAACTTTATTGGGTCTACGCCCGATATGCTTGTCCTGTCAGACACTAACTCGTTGACCTGCGTTGGGCTTAAGACGTTCACAAATTGCATTGGATTCCCAGAATCTTGGTGAAATCCAAAAAACAATTCGCGACTATCACAAACAATACCCTCTGCAACGCATGTTCTGACCACTGATTCGAAAACTTCATCGCTGACGTTTGGAATATTCTTCCTAATGTCATCAATGGTGGTCGTGCCGTTACAGAATTGCAGAAAATTGACAATCAAGTCAATTACCTCTACGTCTGTATCAAAGCGAATTTCTTCTTCTCTGCCGAGAAACTTCAACTGACTTGGCTCGCTACGATAACCGTAGAGAACCACTAGGGGCATCATCGACCCAAACATAATTAGAATCTCCTTGTCCCTTCAAAGGACTAGTGGAATTTGTTATTCGTTCTGAACCCTTTTATACAATATTTTGCTGTAAAGTTCAATGGCTATGTAAAATACTTAAAATTTAGAATTATTTTTTATAACACCAGAAATATTTTCAAATTTAACCTCCTCTTGAGTTCGAGCAATCATATTTTTTATTTGAGCGACACCTTTTTCTTTTTCTTGTTGACCAACAATCACAACAAATTCATATTCATTTTTAACAGCAAAAGCTAGCTGGCCTTTCAGTGTTTCTTCCTTTCCTAAATAAATTTCTGCTCCAATTTTTTCTCTACGTAAATCTGAAACAATTTTTAAACACTCTGTTGTACAACTTTCGTCAAAATTAAGAACCAAAACTTTTGCTAATTTGTCTTCACCTTTTATTAAATCTTTTTTCTCGAGAGCTGCAAAAAGGCGGTCAATCCCAATTGATGCCCCTACTGCCGGAGTTTTTGGCCCACCAAATCTCTCAACTAAACCATCATATCTACCTCCACCAAAAACCGTGCCAACCTCTGGCATATCAGTAAGCACCGCTTCATAGACAATCCCCGTGTAATAATCCAAACCCCTTGCAAGTGTAGGGTCCTTCTTTAAAAATTTATCCGCCACACCCAAATTTTTTGCGAAAGAAATTACTTCGTCAATTTCTTTTACTTCATTTATATACGAGTTATTGAAAATATTTTCTATGACATCTGTTGCGAGGCCCAAATTCTCTAAATCTTTTCGAACTTTTTCCTCCCCAATTTTATCTAGCTTGTCTAACGTGCGTATTTGTTCTGGATCTAATAATGACAATGATTCTCTGCTATTTATCTTTATTTGAAAATTTTCAAAACCAAGAGCTTTAAGTGTTTCATATATAAGAGAGATTATTTCGGCATCAGCAAGTGGACTATTAGAACCCACGATATCTGCATCACACTGTAAAAATTCACGATAGCGCCCTGCTTGTGCTTTTTCCCCTCTCCAAACTTTCCCGATTTCATATCTTTTAAATGGCCGCTCAATTTGGTCGCCAGACGAAGCCACTAAGCGCGCCAAAGGCACCGTGAGGTCAAAGCGGAGCGCGGAACCGGAACTATCACTATCCTTATTGATGACATTAAAAATTTGTTTCTTGGAATTTTCATCTCCACCCGTCAAAACATCCTCATTTTGAAGAGAAGATGTCTCTATAGGAGAAAAGCCAAATAGCTCAAAAGTAGCCCGAATGGTATCGAGCATTTTCTGTTTTGGTAGGTATTCCGCGGGTAAATAGTCCCTAGTTCCCGAAGGAAGCTCTGGGTTTACCTCATTTAAGGCTTTTTCACTGGCCATACGGCTATATTACTAGGTTTTTGGGCTCTTAGCTATTGACTACTTGACTAGCTCAAAATGTGGATATATAATACGCGTATTAGTAGTAATGGTTCGCCTGAAAGGGCGGGCCATTCTTCTTGAAAGAGAAGAAAAACAAATAAAAATATGTTTGACTTGAAAGTAATAAATTCAGTATTAGGAGAACTCGAGGAAACTCGTGGCATTCCCCGCGCCCGAGTTTTAGAGGCCATTGAGGCTGCTTTAGCTACAGCTTACAGAAAAGAATTTGGAAAGCGCGGACAAGTGGTTCGTGCCAAATTTGATATCACTTCTGGAAAGGTAGACTTCTTTCAAGTAAAAACAGTTGTTGATGATACCCGTGTTGTTATGGATGAAGATGAGCTTGCAGAGGAGCGTGTAAACAATCCTGAATCATCTCGCCTTCTTTTCAACAACGAGAGCCACATTCTCATTGAAGATGCGCGTCTAATTAAGAAGGATGCACAAGTTGATGACGAAGTAGTATTCCCTCTTGAAGGAAAAGACGACTTTGGACGCATCGCATCTCAAACTGCAAAGCAGGTAATTATGCAAAAAATTCGCGAAGCAGAAAAAACATCTGTTGTTGGTGAATTTGGAAAGCGTGAAGGTCAAATTGTTACTGGAACAGTACAAAGAATAGAGCGCGGGAACATCTTTGTTGATTTGGGACGTGCTACAGGATTACTTTCATATGATGAAAGAATTCCGGGTGAACACTTTACTCAAGGTGAACGTGTGCGTGCATATTTATACAAAGTTGAAGAATCCCCTCGTGGAGTATTCCTTCGTCTTTCTCGTGCTCATCCAAAATTTGTAGAGGAATTATTCCGTCTTGAATCTCCTGAAGTTACGAATGGAACTGTACAAATAAAAGCGGTCGCTCGTGAAGCAGGTTCTCGTACGAAAATAGCAACATTCTCTGACGACTCTCATATTGACCCAGTGGGCTCAATGGTAGGCCAGCGTGGTGTCCGTGTATCTACAGTTATGAGTGAACTCGGTGGAGAAAAGATAGACATCATAGAGTGGTCAGCGGATCCAAAATCATTTATCGAAGATGCGCTTTCACCAGCGAAAGTTATGAGTGTTGTAATTGATGAAGCAAGTATGCAGGCAACTGTTGAAGTTTCAGAAGATCAGCAATCACTCGCAATAGGACGTGGTGGACAAAACGTACGCCTAGCAGCAAAGCTTACTGGTTGGAAAATTGATATTAAATCTATGCGGGGAGAAGAGTTAGCGCATGCAGAAACTGCAACACCCAAATCAGAACCAGTTGAAGAAACAAAAGCTCAAGAAGAAATCGAGGTGCCAGCTGAAGTAATTGCAGAAACACCAGTTGAAGCGGCTCCAGAAGAAACAACCGAAATAAAACCAGAATAAAAAATTAATCGCTCATAAATAATATTCTTAAAAAATATGAATCTTTGGCATGACATAGAAGCGGGCTCAGTAAATGAAATCAACGTAATCGTTGAAATCAATAAGGGCTCAAAAAACAAATACGAGGTTGATAAAAAAACTGGATTGATTGCGCTTGACCGTGTGTCATTCACAACGCAAGACTTCCCTTTCGATTACGGTTTTGTTCCTCAAACTCTTTGGCACGACAATGACCCTGTGGACGTTGTCATTCTCTCCACTTATCCATTTGCTCCTGGCATATTGGTCCGTGTTCGCCCAGTGGCCCTAATGCACATGATTGACGATGGTTCAGAAGACGACAAAATCATAGCCGTGCCAGTAGACGACCCTCGTTTTACTCAGATACAAGACCTTCACGACATCAACAAACATACAATTAAAGAAATAGAGCACTTTTACACCACTTATAAGAAGCTTCAACATAAAGAAGTGCTAGTAAACGGCTTCAAGGGTAAGGCAGAAGCTGAGGCAGTCTTTACAGAAGGCTCAAGGTTGTACAAAGATAAATACGGTAAGTAATTATTGGTACAATATCTGTAGAACTTAATTGAAATTAGTAGGTTTTATTTAAAGAAACAAAATGATAAATCAAAGTAGGGGTTCAGCAAGAACACTAGTAATCATAATAGTTGTACTAATAATAATTGCTGGCATCTGGTATTACACCAAGAAGCCTCAAAGCGTTCAGCCTACAACAGATAACACCGCAGCGGCAGCAATGATAGACACTCAATCAATTGAAAAAGATTTAAACTCAATTGATACAACAGGCGGAGATTCTGTTAAGGCAATAGACACTGCAACTAAAAATAATTAGGCAAATCCGTTTTGCAACTAAAAAACGCCCAACAATGGGCGTTTTTTAGTTGCTAGTTTGTTAAAAAAAACTTATGAGCTGTATAATATCAGTACCATTTGGCGATTGGTAAGATTAGAAATTAATAACAATCAATAAAAATGAAAACATTAAAGGTATTGCTGGGCTTAGCTCTTGGTTTGTCGCTTTCATTGTCTTCGACTGTATTAGCTGAAGGAAATGGAATGAATGCTACAGGCACAACATCTCCGTCTGGCATTAAGGGTGTACTAGAAAACGTTCGCGAAACATTAAGAGAGAAAAACGAAAATGTTCGCGAAGAGATGAAAAAGGAAAGTGAAAATGCTCGCGAAGAGATGAAGACTAACCGCGAAACAGTAAGAGAACAAATTAAGAAAATCAGAGAGGATCAAAAAGACTCAAACAGGAAAAGGGTTGAGGTGGAACTAAAGAATCACATTTCAAACGTCGGAGATAGATTTGAAAACGTAATTGAAAACCTTACGAAGATTAGCGCAAGAATTGACGCAAGAATTGCCATCCTAAAGCAAGCGGGTAAAGACGTGGCTGGAGCAGAAGCGCTTTCAGTTGATGCAAAAACAAACATTCAGACAGCAAAAGACGCTATAGCAAAATTGCCAGAATTAGAAACTGAGGGCATGCAAGCAGAAAAACTATCACTTGGCTTGGCAGACTTACGAGCAGAAATAAATGCTATTGAGAAGAACTTGAAAACAGCCAAGGAAGACATGTCAAAGATAATTGGCCTTATTAAGGGATTGGGTGGAGTGGTAACGCCAGCAAACACGACCGCAACAACCACACCAGCAACAGCTCAATAAAAATTATTAGATGTATACGCCTAATTACAACAATGCAATGATGCAAAACGAACCACAGGAAGGGGGGTCAATGGGCTCACTTATAGGTATTATATTGATAGTTGTTGTTATTGTCCTCGGGGGAATATATTTCTGGGGCAAGAAAACAAACAATCAAATACCAGCCAATACTGATACTCAATCAATTGAAAAAGATTTAAACTCAATTGATACAACAGGCGGAGATTCTGTTAAGGCAATCGACCAAAGCCTGCAGGGCAACTAGATACCGCGCTTCAAACAACTCAATAAATAACAAAAAATCCACTCGAGAGTGGATTTTTTGTTATAAATTAAATGCACCTCACAAAGATTGCAAAACCTACGTCTCTCAAGTATTCTCTCTAGACAATGTCTAAAAGCTATAAAAAAGCAGAAATTAAAAAGGAGGGCCCAACAATAAAAATTAGTGCTGTTATCGACTGGAAAGTCTTGGAGGAGCAATCAAAAATTGCCCTTGAAGAAATGCTTTTGAAAGCAGAGTTGCCAGGATTCAGGAAAGGCAAGGTACCTAAAGATATGTTTGTCGAAAAGGTCGGCGAACTAACAATTCTAGAAGAGGGAGCGGAAAGGGCAATTGCGGAAGCATACCCAGATATTGTTGCCGATGAAAAGTTTATGCCCATTTCTAGACCCAAAATAAGAATTACAAAAATCGCACCAAAAAATGACTTGGAGGTAGAAATCGAAGTTGAGACTATGCCAGAAATTACCCTTCCTGACTATAAAAAGATTGCATCTTCCGTAAAAGAAGAGGCTCCAGATAATGAAGTCAAAGATGAGGAAGTAGAGACTGTATTACACAACCTTCAACACCAAGTTATGAACACCGAAGGCAAAGCCGGAGGTCCTGAGGAGCACAGCGACGAAGGGCACCCAGAAATAAATGACGATTTTGCTAAAAAGATTGGAAATTTTGAAAATCTTGATGCACTGAAAAAGAACATTGTTGAAAACATAAAAATGGAGAAGCAATTGCGTGTAAAAGATAAGCGCCGTTCTGAAATTGCAGAAAAATTAATCAATGAATCAAAGGGGGAAATCCCTGAAGTGCTAATTCACGATGAGTCTCACTCACTCCTAGAGCGTCTGAAGTTTGATTTAGGAAATGCAGGCATAAAATGGGACGAATACTTGAGAAATATCAAAAAAACAGAAGAAGAAATTCTAAAAGAATTACGCCCCGATGCAGAAAAAAGAGTAAAACTTGAATTAGTTGTTGCAAAAATTGCACGAGAAGAAAAATTTGAACAAAACGCTGACGAAATAAAATCCGAGGTAGAAAAAATAATGAAAATGCACCCAAGTGCCGACCCAATGCGCGCAGAGGAATATGTGCGAAGCATTATGACAAATCGTTCAGTCTTTGAATTTCTAGAGAAAATTAAATAAGAAAAATCGTAGACGCTGCTATTGAAGCTGTTTCAGCACGGAGTACCCCAGAGCCCAATGAGGCAATGTGCGCTCCCCATTTTTTTGCCATAAAAACTTCTTGATCTGTAAAACCGCCTTCAGGCCCAATGATTAAGCACGCCGGAGACTCCCCTTCTCTCATTTCAATTGAAACCTCCTCGCCCTTAGGATTGAAAAGAAAAATATCCATGCCCTTACATTCTGAAAATATTTCTTCAAAAGAAACCGGTTCGCGAATAATCGGCACCGTTGCGCGCTGTGACTGCTCTATGGCTTCTTTTGCAATTGTAATTGAGCGTTCTCGATTAAAACCCTTCTTTTCTGACCTATCTGCCACAAATGGCAGAAATCGAGAAACTCCAAGCTCTGTTCCTTTTTGAATAACCAAATCCATATTGTTTTTCTTTATCAAAGCAAATGCCAAGGTAATTTCTCTTTTTGGGTGTGTGGCACTTTTTACCGATTTTAAAATGTCGCAACTTATTCCTTTGTTATCTATATGCGTTATAAAAACTGTGTACTCGCGTCCAGAACCATCCAAAAGGACGACCTGCCCGCCCACAGTCATACGTAAAACATTTCTTATTTGATGAATAAGATCTTTATCCCTAATGGTTATTTGTTTGGCCTCTGCCAGGGAATCTGCAACGAAAAATCGGTGGAATTTCATTATTTAGCATAATACTTGCGAAAGATATCTCCCGCTAGTAGGATATCGGTATTATGTTAATCCCAACAGTTATCGAGAAGGTTCCGCAGGGTGAACGCGCATATGATATTTATTCACGCCTTTTAAAAGACCGCATCATTTTTCTTGGTGGCCAAATTAATGATGAAGTTGCCAACCTAATAATCGCTCAACTTTTGTTTTTAGAGTCTGAAGACCCTAAAAAAGATATTTCTCTTTATATTAATTCCCCTGGTGGTTCTGTTACAGCTGGAATGGCCGTCTTGGACACAATGAATCATGTGAAGCCCTCAATCTCAACAGTATGCATAGGTTCAGCAGCATCTATGGCAGCGATAATTTTGTCAGCAGGAGAAAAAGGTAAGAGATTTATGCTCCCAAATGCAGAGGTGATGATTCATCAGCCACATGGTGGTGCAGAGGGTCAGGTATCTGATATTGAAATAAGTGCGAAGCGTTACTTAAAATACCGAGAAACATTGAACAAAATCCTCGCTAAAAATACTGGCCAAACATTGTCAAAAATAGAAAAGGATGTAGATCGTGATTTTTTCATGGATGCCGAGGAAGCGCTAAAATACGGCATTATCGATAAGGTTTTTACAGCTAAAACCAAATAATTGATTTTTTAATTGAAGCGGAGTAGAGTTCAGTTGTTAGCTTACAAGCTAACTCTGAAAAGCTGAACGATAGCCACGAAAGAAAGTCAGATTCACCCCTAAAATACTTAATTCTTAGAATCAGAAACAGTGCGGTGCGATAAAAATTAACAAAAAATATGTCACTACGATTAGTACTTCTCGCGGTAGCTCTAGCAGCTGCCGCTGGTATTGCGTTTGGATATTTCCTGCGCTGGATTATTTCTCTTGGTCGTCGAGGCTCAATGGAACTAGACATCAAGCAGAAACTTCTTGAAGCACAAGAAGAGGGCGCCAGAGTTGTGGGAGAAGCCGAAGCAAAAGCCACCGAACTCTTAGAGAGTGCAAGGAAAGAAATAAAAGAAAAAGAAGAAAAAACGCTCAAACTTGAGGAGCGTCTTTTGAAGCGTGAAGAATTTTTGGATAAACGCCAATTAGATCTAGATGCTAGTGGAGAAACGTTAAATGAAAAAATTGACGAAGTAAAAAATATTAAAGAGCAGGCAGAAACATTGCTCAATGAAAGACAAGAGCGACTTCAAAAAGTAGCGGGGCTAACAAAAGAAGAGGCGCGTAGAGAGGCTTTGAAAATTGCAGAAAAGAATGTTGAGGATGATATTCAGGCACGTGTGAGAAAACTTGAAATTGAAGGTGAAGAGAAGATTCAAGACCGTGCGCGTGAAATTTTAGCGACAGCAATTCAACGCTTAGCGACAGATGTGCCCGCGGAACTTATGACAACATCTGTTCCTATACCATCTGAAGAAATAAAAGGAAAAATTATTGGAAAAGAAGGTAGAAATATTAAAACTTTTGAAAGGGCGACGGGTGTTGAGGTAATTATTGATGATACACCGGGCACCATTACCCTTTCCTCTTTTGACCCTGTACGAAGACAAATCGCACGTACAGCACTTGAAGAATTGATTAAAGACGGAAGAATCCAACCAGCACGTATTGAGGAAACTGTTGAAAAAGCGAAGCTTGATGTTCAACAAATAATTAAACAAAAAGGTGAAGAGGCTGCTTATGAGTGTGGGGTCTTTAACTTAGATCCTAGGGTGATTGCCATACTGGGTCGCCTACATTTCCGTACAAGTTATGGCCAAAATGTTTTGCAACACTCAATCGAAATGTCTCACATCTCAAGAATGCTTGCAGAGGAATTGGGTGCCGATGAAAACGTCGCAAAAACTGGCGCACTCGTTCACGACATTGGAAAAGCGCTAGACCATGAAGTGCAAGGCACACACGTTGAGATTGGTAGAAGGATTTTGCAAAAATTCGGCGTTAGTGAAGAAATAGTAAAGGCAATGCAGGCACATCACGGTGAATATCCTTATGAAACAATCGAATCTGTAATAGTGCAGGTGGCCGATCAAATTTCTGGTGGCAGACCCGGCGCAAGACGCGATACTGCAGAGAACTATGTGAAGCGTTTGAAAGAACTTGAAGCCATTGCACAAGAGTTTGATGGAGTAGAAAAAGCTTATGCACTGCAAGCAGGAAGAGAAATACGCGTATTTGTATCTCCTGATGCAATTTCTGACCTAGATGCAAAGGATTTGGCAAGAAATATCGCTCTAAAAATTGAAAAAGATTTAAAATATCCCGGAGAAATAAAAGTTACAGTAATTCGTGAGACAAGAATTACAGAATTTGCTCGATAAAGGGCGTTCGTTTTCTATTTTCGGCGTTCACGCATAACTTTTTCCAACAGAAAAGTTTGCTGTCTCTCAGTTTTTTAATTCCGCTATAGCAGAATACCGTGCTAAAAAACTTCCGAGACGAACGGTGAAAATAAAAACTCACTTTAAGCACCTAAAAGCAAAACTCAATCAAAAATACAACATTATTAGTTAATTTTGGCAATGTTTTTACACAAAATGTGGCTTGCTTGCGCGATTTTTGCGTGGGTCTATAATTGATGCATCTTTGGCAAGTCACAAAACTAGCCGGGAAAGCGGGTCGGCTTATTAGAATAAGTTGAATTCCAAAAAATGATGAATAAAGCAGGAATTGTTGATCAAGTTCACGGCAAAATCGGAGGTACAAAAGTTGCTTCTGAACAAGCTGTTGAAACTATGATTGACTGCATTGTGAACACTTTGAAGAAAAATGGCGAAGTATCCATCGCGGGACTAGGCATCTTTTCAACAAAGACGAGAGCTGCTCGACAGGCGAGAAACCCTCGAACTGGTGCAACTATTTCAGTGCCAGCGATGCGCGTACCAAAATTTAGAGCTGCAAAGGCTTTGAAGGACGCGGTCAAATAAGCAATCGCTCTCCAAACAAAAACCCACCCCAAGCTTTGCGAAGGGTGGGTTTTTGTTTACCTAATTTGTGAACTTTCTTATTCTTAAGAAGTAGTAATACAAATCTTCAAATTTTTTCAAATTTATTTCAGATGTTGAATTTACAAAGTCTTTAAACTTTGGGTACAGCGTGGAACCCGTTAAATCATCGTACTCCTTTATCATATTTCTAAACTCTTCGGCACTTGGGCTTCTGAAAAAAGCAGTATTTACCACCATTTCTGCCTGTCTATTGCCATCTGCGTCAAAAGAATTTCTGTAATTACTATTTAAAGTGCCTACGATTAGCCACTCGAGTGTTTTTATTCTAGCCAATGCTTTTGGTGACGATTGCGCCTGCAATTTTTCGGAACTAGCCATGCAAGCATTATTTTGGCCAGTAAGTGTTGCTACTGTTTGCTGTAAATTGGCAATTGTTTTCTTAAGAGCATCATTATCTGCTTTTAGTTTAGCTATTTGTGCTGATTCATCAGGCTTTACCAAATTGCTGATGGCTTTTGTTGTGGTAGCGATTTGATTTTTAATTATTGTCTCTAATGTGGAGAGGGCAGATGTAGAAATTTCATTTTGTTTTTGGGTTGTGGAAGATGAAGAAGTATCTTGCGCGGTTTCAACTGGTGTCTCTTCAAGAACTGGTTGTGGTTTTGGAGACCTTGGAATAAATCTCACTGCCCTATCCTTTATTTCAGGAACAACTTTTAGGTTTGTAATCCATGTGAAAAAACTTGAGTCAGCAAAAACCAAGCTTGGGGTCAAAAGAACCAGTAGTGCTAGGGTTTTAAATTTCATTAAGTTAACTATAGTCAGAATATTTTTAATTTCAAATTTTTATTTTCTGTGTCGATTACGACTCAACGTCGCCAACCTAATTCAACACAAACAGATTCGCTCCTCTCGTGTCGATTACGACACATCTTCGTCGCTCTAACTAAACACGAGCTCTGTTCGCTCCTCTTGTGTCGATTACGACACATCTTCGTCGCTCGCGCCCAATAAGTAAGCAAGCTTCCTTACTCGGCGCTCGCTCCTCGCTGTGCGGGACGGGAGAATCGGACTCCCACCTACAGTTTGGAAAACTGTCGTTCTACCACTAAACTAGTCCCGCGCTGAATAAAAGAATACTATCGTGCATTATCCAACTCTTCAACTGGCTTCAAAATATATTCAAACCTAAATTTTTGGTTGCGATTAAAAACTTCAAAAACTCTCAAATCAAAACGAGCGCCACCTATAGTACCCAATTCTATTCTCAAAACTGCTCTTGGCTTGTGCCCTGAAAGCGGTTGCATAAACTCATCAGTATCTACTTTTTCGCCATTTATAACCCTTTTAATTGCTTCAGTGGACATTTGCTGTGTCATGCCTAAAACAATCTCACCAAGCTCTTCATTGCGAACCATTTTGTATCTATCACTAAGAGTTTCAACTATTTCATCCTCACTTTCAAATGCAGTATCTTTTAAGTAATCACCCAACTGCTCTATATCAAGATCTGATGATTCAAATCTTCCTTTTGAACCTTCGCCATCAGGAGGCATCACTGGCCCTTCATTTTTATTCATTATGCCGATTATATATGCTAAACAAGTTTCTGCACCTCATCATGATTATCACCCCTTAAAATCGGCCCAAATCTTTCAAAACCACATGCAACACATTTATGTAAAATCTTTATCGCCACTCCCCCTTTAGTTTCTACCCCTATAGGTTTCATCATTCCACGACAAACCTCTTCCCTATCACCAGGAGAAATATCTACATGTTTAGACCACAAACAATTTGGACAATGGTTTGTGTAACCATTCCCCAATACTTTTGCACCACAATTTTCGCAAATAAAATCTTCTTTGGTTTTTAGAAACATGTCTATTGTTTCGGGCCGCTGGGAATCGGTCACAACTCTCGGCTCGCCGTCGCTCGCCTCGGTCGCGACCCCGACTCGCTGTTTTGCGTACTCGCAAAACATAGCTCCGTCTTTCGATTCCACAAACAAAAACAAATAAATTTGTTTTTGTAGTCCTTGTCGGGCCGCTGGGAATCGAACCCAGCCCTAATGCTCCCAAAGCATTTATACTACCGATATACTACGGCCCGCTACGAAAAGAAAGAATATCACGCCTACAGCAATACGCCCTAAGCACGCTTACAGAATATATCATAGTGGCCTAAAATGGCCACAAAATTGAAGTTTGGTCTATATCTCGTATGATGGTCATAGGCACCCATGGTGAAATGGATATCACAACAGTCTTCGGAACTGTCGTTGGGGGTTCGAGTCCCTCTGGGTGCACCACGTAGAAATGATATTTAAGCGCTAAAGTTCACTCTCACGCTAAGACAAAGTATTTTCCGTTTTTCAATGTTTCAGATATAATCCCCTTCAGCGCGGTTATGGTTTAGTGGTAGAACACGTCCTTGCCAAGGATGAGATGGGAGTTCGATTCTCCCTAACCGCACAGCGAGGAGCGAGCGCCGAGTAAGGAAGCTTGCTTACTTATTGGGCGCGAGCGACGAAGATGTGTCGTAATCGACACAGCGAAGCTCACAGGTGTTAAAATTTGAAATGTCCGATGAACGTGTCCGAGAAAAGTACTTTATAAAAAACGAATATTTATTGTCCTGATAGAAATAAGGCTTAACAACAATGAAACTCTGCAACATATTCCTAAAAACGGAATATCTTGTGTGGATAACCTTGGGGACATGTGTACTAGATGTACCATATGTCCTATAGCCAGTCCGTTAAATATGGCTTCATACAGCCATATCGTAATTATTACAATGCTATATAGTTTCACGTGAAACGTATGACTATTAAAAGTAAAGATATTGGCAACAGAGGTGAACGGCTGGTTGAAATGTTTCTCATGAAACACGGCTACACAATTATCTCCAAAAACTACTTGAGGCCTTGGGGTGAAATAGATATCGTGGCTAAAAACAAAGGTATTATCCACTTTATTGAGGTAAAAGCTAAAGAAATTAATAGTGAAACCGATAAATTAAGCGCTGAATATAGGCCTGAAGATCATATGCATTCATGGAAGGTGAAGCGGTTCAGAAGAATTATAGAAACATGGATTATGGACAAGGATTACGAAGGTGATTGGCAAATAGATGTGGCAATTGCTTATGTGTCTAAAGATAAGGAAATTGAATCTGTAGATATGTTCTGGGATATAGTCCTGTAAAATACAAATATGGCAACTTTTCCAATACCAAAACCTGTTTCACATGTAACAAAAGCGCTTATAGACGCTGGTTTTGAGGCATACCTCGTGGGTGGATGTGTTCGCGACTTATTCCTAGGAACAACCCCAAAAGACTGGGATGTGGCCACAAATGCCATACCGGAACAAATCATAGCCACCTTTCCTAAAACATTTTATGAGAACAAATTTGGCACAGTGAGTGTCGTGCAGGAAGACGTGGAGGACGAGTCTCTAAAGGTCGTTGAGGTGACCCCATATCGCACAGAAGGTGAATATACTGACAAAAGACGCCCAGATAATGTGACCTTTGCCGAGACAATTCAAGAAGACCTATCTAGAAGAGACTTTACTATAAATGCACTGGCATATTCGGTCGAAAGTGATGAGCTTTTTGATCCATTTGATGGTAGAAAAGACCTTATTTCTGGCCATATTAGGGC
>JBAQOA010000022.1:0-27074 GCA_049304335.1 Minisyncoccia bacterium
CTGCAAAACAAATTGCTGAGTGTTCGGACTTTCCTCCCCGTGAGATAGCTAAATACTATTTTTAATACGCTGTTTAATATATCTTTTGCCCCAAGCAGTTTTCAAGTAAATTTCACGATGTAGTGAATCACTTTTAGATTCACTTGCTTCGTAGTAAACAAGTTTCCACTGACCTCTATTTTTTGTAGCGACAGATCTGTTGTTTTGATGTTCGGAAAATCTTTTTTTAAGGTCAGATGTTGAGCCTATATAAAACTGCTTGGGGCTCCTGAGAACATAAACGTAATACATAATATTCAATTATCTCACGGGGCAATTGCTCGGCTCGAACTTTCGTATTATACAATTTAGTTGGTGGGTAATCAAGGGTGAATTTACGATTTGCCAAATTCGCCATTTTACGTTGAAAAATAAGGATATTATCAACAGTGAGTCTCTGGTTTTTATAGGATATAATATGAGTATTAATAGATAAAATATACACAAGAAAATGGACGGTTTTAACAATGTTGCGGAAGTAAATCGAGACACAAATTCTTCTCGTTTTGCTGTTTGGGTTCTAGGTTTAGTAGCGATCTTATTACCAGTGTTCTTTATACCCTCAATGGCAGTTTCTATACCTGTAGCAAAAATGATTTTGCTTTCTGTAGGTATTTTAGCTGCACTTGCTGCAGTGATTCTTTCAACAATTCAGCATGGTGAAATTCGTATCCCGTGGAATTTAATGACGGCAGGTGTACTGTCTTTGCCTCTGGCATTTTTAGTTGCATCAATATTTTCACCAACACCATCGAATTCTTTATGGGGTTATGGGTATGAAAACGGAACATTTGGTTTTATTTTGATTTGCTCCCTCGCAACATTGCTTTTAGCTTCTTTGTATCGCGATAAAGCTAAACAGGGAATGATTCTTTGGGGCACTTTGATTGCATCTTGTGTATTAGGAATATTCCACATTGCTAGATTTATTTTCGGAGCAAGCAAACTCTCATTCGGTTTGTTCGTAGATAATTTCGCAAACACTGTAGGCACATGGAATGAACTTTCAGTTTGGTTTGGATTCATTGCCATAGTATCTGCAATTCTTCTATCGATTTCACAGCCACAAGGAAAGAAGAAATTTATTGCATACCTCTCACTACTCGTTTCTGTAGTTATGATGTTCATTATTAATTTCTTGACAGCATGGTATTTGGTCGGAGCCTTTGCTCTTGTGTTTATGGTTTTTGAACTTTCAAGAACAAACATGTCTGCAGATGGTGCAACAAGAAGAAAGATTTCTTGGCACGCATTGTTTCTTGTGATTTTGGCTTTGGTTTGTGTTTTAGCCAATAATGTAATTTCTACAAGCGTTACTCAAAAAATGGGAATTGCGACCGTAGAAGTGCGTCCAGCATGGGTTGCAACATGGGATGTGCTGAAGTCTACTCTTACAGAGAGGGTGTTAATTGGAACAGGTGCAAATAATTTCACATCTGCTTGGCTCACACATAAGCCAGCCGGAATTAACGACACAATTTTCTGGAATAGTGATTTCACAACTGGTATAGGGCTTATCCCAACATTTGCCGTTACAACAGGCCTTTTGGGAATCATTGCGTGGTTATTTTTCCTTGTCCTTGTAATCAGAAATGGCATTAGGCTCTTATTTAGAGAGGGAGTAGATGTAAACGAAAAGCTTTACTCTATTATTTCTGTGTTTGCCACCTTCTTCCTTTGGGCTGTTGCATTCTTCTATACACCGTCATCAGCGCTTCTAGCTATGGCATTCATCTTCACTGGATTGATGATCGCTTCTATGTATAGAGCGGGCTACTTAAAAGAGAAAGGCTTTTCACTTTTCTCTGTTCCACGAGCAAGCTTCGTTTCTGTTTTGGTTTTGATTGTGGTTCTCATTGGCGTCGTGTCGCTAGGCTTCTTGTTTGTTGAAAGAGCTATTGCACAAGTTTATTTTGGAGAAGCTCTTGTTGCTGGAAATAATAGTCAAATTGATAATGCAGAAAATTACTTGAATAGGGCAATAGCAATACATCCATTCGATACTTTCTACAGATCTTTGTCTAATGTTTCAATGACAAAGTTATCAAATTTACTGCAAGATCAGAATGCGAAAGCCGAAGATGTAAGAAGTGGTTTCCAAAACTTACTATCAAGCGGAATTCGAAATGCTCAATTAGCAACACAGGTCAATCCTTCTTCGTACCAGAACTGGATGAATTTGGCCCAAGTATTTGGTTCCGTGGTACCAAAACCATTCCAAATCAAAGATGCTTATGAGTCATCAAAGGATGCTTATGGAAAAGCAAAGGCGCTTAACCCTTATAGCCCTTCAATCATGCTTTCTATGGCACGACTTGAATTAGACAGTGGAAACTTAGTGACAGCGGCTTCATTTGCAGAAGAGGCAGTAAAATTAAAGAATGATTATGCCGACGCACACTTCTTCCTCTCACAAATTGCAGTTCAGCAGGGTAATGTTCAAAGAGCAATAGAGAAGACTCAAACAACGATTCTACTTTCTCCTCAGAATGCGGGACTGTATTTCCAGTTAGGAGTTCTTTACTTTAATGTTCCTGATTATTCTCGTGCCGCACTTGCACTTGCTCAAGCAGTACAAATACTTCCTGAATATGCAAACGCAAGATATTTCTTGGGATTATCACTAGCTCGTACAGGCGATAAGGCAGGAGCAACAGCGCAATTTGAAGCACTTCAAAAAACAAACCCAGACAACACAGAGATTGTTAAGGTCCTTGCAAACTTGAAGGCAGGGAAGGACCCACTTTCAGGAATTACCGGCGGAGCTTCAAAACCAGCAGAGAGAACTTCACTCCCAGTTACACAGTAAAATACGCTCGCCCAAAGTCTATAAAAGCGCTAAAATAGGCCGTAATGGAGCGCGTAATGGGTGCATTCAGAAAGCCGATTTCAAATGTTGGGGAAGCAGCATTCCTTTTGGGCTTGTTCACTTTTGTGTCACAAATTCTAGGCCTTTTAAGAGACCGTCTTTTGGCTGGTGTATTTGGTGCGGGGAAAGAGCTTGATATTTATTATGCGGCATTTAGGTTTCCCGATTTAATATTTGTGACAGTTGCATCATTAGTCGCAATGTCCGTTCTTATTCCATATTTAGCGGATGCGAAAGCAAGAGGAAGAGAATTCTTTGATACTCTCGTTTCGGATTTGTTTTTATGTTTTTCTTTTGCAATCGTAATTGTGTGCGTTGTTGTGTTCTTCCTGATACCTACACTAATCGCGCATACGTTCTCTGGTTTCAGCGGAGATGATATACACAAGGTTGTTTTACTCTCCAGAATTATTCTTTTGTCACCAATATTTTTGGGATTTTCAAATCTACTTGGTTCTGTAGCACAGGTGTACGGTAGATTCGTTTCCTATGCGATTGCCCCAGCACTCTACAATCTTGGAATAATTTTGGGAACATTGTTATTGGTGCCACAATTTGGAGTGTTTGGTGTGGCAGTTGGTGTGGCAGTTGGAGCGATTTTGCACTTCTCAATACAGGGGCTTTCGTTGAAAGGTATTGTATCCGTGAGAGAGCTTTTGAGCTTTAGGGAAAAATTGAGTACAGCATTTGGGCGCATTAAAAAAATTGTTTTAATTTCGATTCCTCGCACCATTGCTCTTTCGTCGTCAAACTTGGCTCTGCTTGGACTTATGTCCATCGGCTCTTTCCTCGGTGCAGGAGCGATTTCGGCTTTCACATTTGGAAATAACTTGCAGTCAGTTACAGTCTCTATAATTGGGGTCTCTTTTGCGATGGCAGTGTTTCCAGTACTATCAAATTTGTTTAGGGCAGGTGAGATGGAGAAGATGCGTCAGGAAATGATAAACACAGCAAAGAAAATTATCTTTTTCACAGTACCAGCTGTCTGTTTTCTCATTGTGTTTCGTGCACACTTAGTTCGTATTGTTTTGGGTTCTGGAAAATTTAACTGGGATGATACTAGGCTCGTCGCTGCTTCGCTCGCTATTTTCGCCCTGTCTTTGTCTTTCCAATCCCTTTACCATCTTTTTATTCGTACTTTGTATGCTTTAGGGGATAATAAAAAATCTTTTTATTCGTCCATTTCTGGCGCTACATCAATGGTTCTTGCGGCATTTATTTGGTTCAAGTGGTCTGCTATAAACCCCATGCTTGGCACCGTACTCACTTCACTTCTTAAGGTTTCTGATGTTCCAGGAACTGAAATGCTCGCACTGCCAATAGGTTTTGTTTTTGGAACCATTGTTGAGTGCACACTTTTGTGGGTAATAGTTGAGAAAAAAATGCACTTTACAAAAGATATATTGAAATCAATTTTTCATTCGTTAGGAGCTGGTATGTTGGGTGCTGCCTCTTCGTATGAAGTTTTACAATACACGGGAAAGTTTTTCATACTTGATAAGTTTGTGGGATTGTTTATGCACGCATTTATTGGCGGGGTAGTAGGCTTGCTCGTGATGCTTGCTACATTAATACTTCTTAAAAATGAAGAAGTTGATGCACTTCTACAAAGCTTTACAAAGCGCTTCTCTGGTGTCAAACCAATTGCGGTCGAGACGGATGTGCTCTCGTAAAGGGCGCTCGGGGTGCCACCTGAAAGGGTACGCATAATTTTCTGCTGAAAATTTGCTCACTCTCGCGCCGACGCGCTCCGAGAGCCCCCTTCAGGTGGCACCCCTCGCTTAAAATTTTAAACAAAGGATAAACAGAGACTCAATAGGCAAATTTAATTTGCCTATTGACAAAATAAATAATGGGTATATAATAAATAATGTAATAGCACAAAACGTTATTGGGGATCTGGGTACCCATACTCGACGCGCCGCTAAGGGGGTACCCACCCCAATAGCGTTCGCTGAACAATCAGCCGGAGGCAACTGTGACGAATCACAGGCTTCACACGCCTCTCGACGATTCGTAGAGGCCAACTCGGTCCCGCATACGTGCGGGGCCGTTTTTTTGTATAAAAAATTAGGCGTGAGGATATTTATTCTGATCGCATCATCTTAAGGAATACGTCCTGTGGTATGTTAACTTTTCCTCGTGCCTGCATTTTCTTTTTTCCTTTCTTTTGTTTTTCACGTAGTTTCATTTTTCGAGTGATGTCGCCACCATACATATGTTGAGTCACATCTTTTCTCATTGCCGAAAGTGTTTTTGATGCAATGATGCGCCCCAATCCTTTTGCTTGTATTTTAGTGATAATCATTTGGCGGGGCATAGTGTTATAAAGTTTTTCTACAGCTTTTTCTGCCTCTTCCTGAAGTAGTCTTCTTGAAACAATACGAGAAAATGCCGGCACAACTTCTTCTGCAATTAAAATTTCCATCTTTACCACATCCGCTTCTTTCATACCTTCAATTTCGTATGAAATAGATGCATAGCCTGAAGAGGCACTCTTTAGTTTGTCAAAAAAGCCACGCATAAGTTCACGAAGGGGCATTTTAATTGTTAGGGAAGTTCTATTGTCTCCGAATGTCTCAGTGTGTTCCGTTTGCCCTTCATGGTCATAAAGAATTTGCATAATTTGCCCCAAGTAATCAATTGGTGTGATGATTACTACATTTACCCATGGCTCAAAAACAGTTTTTATTACGCCATCATCAGGAAAGAAGGGGGCAGAGTAAATCATTTCTTTTTTACCATTTTTGTATTCAATCTCGTATGTGATAGATGGAAGGGTTACAACAAGCTCTAGATCAAATTCGCGGCGTAAGCGCTCGGTAATAATTTCTAGGTGCAACATCCCAAGGAAACCGCAACGAAAACCACGCCCCAAAGTACCGGATGATTCTTCTTCAAAAGTGAAAGAAGAGTCAGATAATTTTAGTTTAGAAAGCGCCTGTTTAAGCACAATAAAATCGTCTTGTGATTCAGGGTAAATAGATGCCCAAACAACAGGACGTGGATCCATATAGCCTGGGAGCGGAGGATTTGCATCGGAAATTAAAGCGATTGTATCTCCCACCTTTGCAATGCCCGGTTCTTTGATACCTGTAACTATGTAGCCAATTTCACCAGCAGACAGTGATTCAGTTGCAAGCTCCGTAGGCGAAAAGATTCCCACTTCCAAAGCTTTGAATGTGCCATTTGCGACCTTAAACTTCAAATCAGTTTGTCTTTTCACAGAGCCGTCCATTACTCGTACAAAAACAATGACGCCAGTATGGTTTGAATATTTGAAATCAAAAACTAATGCTTGAAAATTCCTGTGGTTCGCATTTATGTTTTGTGGTGGAGGGATTTTCTCAATTACATTTTGCAAAAGTTCCTCAACACCTTCTCCGGTTTTTCCTGAAGTCTCCAAAATATCTTCTCTTTTGCATCCGATAAGATTTATTATCTCTTGAGCAACATCTTCCTTTCTCGAAAGTGGGGAATCAACTTTAGAAAGAACCGGAATAATTGTAAGCCCCGATTCACGCGCCATTCCAAGTGTGGTTAGAGTTTGAGCTTGTACTCCTTGCGTGGAATCGACTAACAAAATAGAACCCTCTACTGCTTTTAGAGCGCGAGAAACTTCATATGAAAAATCTATGTGCCCAGGCGTATCAATGAGGTTTAGAATGTAATTTTCGCCTTTGTACTTGTACTGCATACGCACTGGTTGCATTTTTATAGTAATGCCACGCTCGCGCTCAAGTTCCATAGAATCCAAGACCTGAGCCATCATTTTTCTTTTCTCTACAGTATTTGTAATCTCTAGCATTCTATCTGCTAGAGTTGATTTGCCGTGATCTATGTGAGCAATTATGGAGAAATTTCTTATGTTCATCCTGTAGTGAAAAATGGCGTTGCTCTATGCGAGCATGTTGTAAATGCGTATAGTTGTGTCTTTTAATTTTCGACTCGTCATTTTTGTTATTATCCCACAGTAAGCTCGAACGCCATTTTCTACTACGGGATTCATTCGCTACCTACCTGAATATAGGTATATAGAGCAACACCATTGAGATTATGATGATTGCACAAAGCACGACCCAAATCGCACTCACTGCCTTTTTTGTTTTGTGATGGAATAACATAATTTGTGTTCTTTATTTGATAGAATCCTACTATGTCATTCAATGGTTTGCAACGAAACATACAGCCTAAAATGTCGTTTAAAAATATGATGCAAAGTGGGCCTGTTTTTTGGCTTACTGTTATATTGATAGTTTCTTTGGGTAGAGGCGCTATCTTGACCTTTATGAAGGAGAGGGAAACGGATAAGCTCGCAAAAGATGCCCAGAACAAACTGTCCGAATTAAGTAATAGAGAAGTAGAGCTAAATGAAAAGATAGACTATTTGAAAACTCCAGAAGGCACAGAGACAGAGTTGAGGTCTATTTACAATGCGGCCAAACCAGGGGAGTCGGTGGTGCTTATAATTGATGGAAAGCCGGCAACAAATACGGAAATTAAAGAAAAAACTTTTTGGTCAAAAATCGTTTCATTTTTCACTAGAAATTAATTTGTTTGGCTCTTGCTCAAATTCGCTTTAATTTAAAAATTTATATACGATATTTATATGCGAACGTAGTTTAGTGGTAGAACTGGTGCTTCCCAAGCATCGGGCGGGAGTTCGATTCTCCCCGTTCGCACAATAAAAGTTTTTAAGGTAAAATGTCACAAATTAGAAAATAACGATAAAGAAAGCAATGAATCCAACGGCAAAAAAAGTAGTCATTTATTCCACACCAAACTGTACATATTGCAATATGGCAAAAGACTTTTTTGCTGCCAACAATGTGGCTTACGAGACGATAGATGTGGCCTCTGACCCAGTCAGGCGCCAAGAAATGATAGAAAAAAGTGGTCAGATGGGCGTTCCTGTTATTTTGATTGATGACGAGATGATTGTCGGATTCAACAAAAGGATGCTTGCAACACTTTTGGGCGTTCCAGCATAAACTGCTCTCATAGTTCAATGGATAGAACAGTCCCGTCCTAAGGGATAGATGTAGGTTCGATTCCTGCTGAGAGCACAGTTGTATAGATTTATAGATAATGCCGTGAAATATTTGGTACAATTTACTGCATGGAAGATCTTTCAGATCAAAAACTTCAAAGAATTTTAGAACTTTCCGAATCTAATAATAAAATTCTTCGAGCAGTTAAGCGTTCAATACTTTTGGGCAGAATTTTCCACACGTTATATTGGGTGGTAATAATAGGTGTGTCTGTAGGTGCGTTTTACTTTCTGAAGCCATATATAAGCCAAATTGAGGATTTATATGGTGGGTTAAAAAGTGGAGCAAGTTCCGCTCAGGGTATAAATGATGTTAGTTTTGGCACTCTTTTGAAAAACTTGGGGCGATAGATAGCATGTGATAATATCTGACGTATCGCCGAGATAGCTCAGTTGGTAGAGCATTCCCCTGAAGAGGGAAGGGTCCCCAGTTCGAACCTGGGTCTCGGCACAGCGAGGAGCGAGTCGTGAAGCAAGGAAGTTTACTTACTTATTTCACGCGAGCGACGAAGATGTGTCGGTAATCCGACACAAGAGGAGCGGGTGAGGTGGTATTTGTTTAATATTTCTGCACGACGAAGATGTGTCGGTAATCCGACATAACTAGTTTTCTAGCCGCGCACTTTCAATTTTGCCTGTTTGTTTTTGTCTATCTTAGGAAGACGGATAGTTAGAAGGCCGTGCTTTTCTGATGCCTCAGCTTCTTCTACTTCAATTTCTTTTGGAAGAACGATTGTACGTGAAAATGAGCCCCAATAAAGCTCTTGGTGGAAGTAATCTTCACTGCTTACGGTCCTGTCTGATTCACGAGTGCCACGGATAGTTACCATGTCGCGGGTAATAGAGATGTCTAAGTCTTCTGGCTTTACACCAGCAACCATTGTACGAATGACAACATCGTTTGGAGATTCATACATATCAATAGTGAGTTCAGCATCGGCCGGCTCATTTTCATATGCGCTAACTGCTGTTTCGCGGTCAGATTTTAATAAATCTTTTCCATGAATAATTTTTTCACGGCCAGTCAAGGTAGGAATTGTGTCTTCCTCCTCGAGTTTTACTGCGCCCGTTAATCTTTCAAAGAATGATCTTTTTGGTGTTGCCATATTTATATTGGATTGGTAGCACGTTCGCGTTTAACTTTCTCAAACACTAACATTAAAGCAATCATTAAAAGCCAAATAAAACCGAACGCTGAAATCGTTGCCGTTTCTGTACCCTTCATTATAAATAGATTAAAGAGTGTATGCAATGCAATACCACCAACAAGACCTAGAAAAACCATTGTTCTCCTTGCTGTTTTTGATTTATAAAATGTTAATGAGAAACATGCACCAATGAGCGCCGAACTCATTGTGTGTAGCAAGCTGGCTCCAACAAAGCGCATATTTCCTGTAATTAAACTTTCCGTAAAATCGCCATGAGTTAATGGTTCTAGTAAAAACAAAGCATTTTCAGCAGCAGCAAAACCGAGTGCACTGGTCATCATATAAATAAGTGGATCAACAGGCTCGTCAACTTCACCAGATCTCCACGCAACGAGCAATGCTGCTCCAAATTTCAAGCATTCCTCAATTATTGCCCACAGCATAAAGGTATTAACCAAATCATTTTGGTTGTTGACGGCGCGTTCAAGTGGGATTGCAAGAGGCACAGCAACCATGCCTGCAATGAAAGTGAGCATCACGATCGAACGAGGTTCTGGGTGAAGCCTGTCTTCACGAAGCCAAAACATTAACCAGATAACAGCGGGAGCAATCCCGCCGAGAAGCGTCCAAAATATTGTTGATGCTTGTGGAATCATTTTAAAGTTCTAAACCGGCCACTTGGAAATTATAAGCTGTGAATCCCTATTTGGCATCATGCTCCAGATTTCTTCTGTGACGTACGGCATAAATGGGTGAAGAAGTTTCAAAAGAGTTTCTAGAGTGTGTCCAAGCATCCACTTTGCAGAGTTCCTCACTTTTTCGTCGTCAGAAGATAGGTGTTTTTTGGATTCTTCAATAAACACATCTGCAAATTCATGCCACGTAAAGTTGTATAGTTTTTCGGAAGCAAGATGTAGTCTAAAGAAAATCATATCTTCCGTGACATCAGATACTAGGGCATTTATTTTATGCAAAAAATCTGCATCAAACTGTGTCAAATCAGTTTTTACGTTGAAATTTGTACTAGAGAATACGAATCTAGAAATATTCCAGAGTTTGTTCGCAAAATGTTTTTGCCCCTTTATTTTGTCTAATGAAATTTTTGTATCTGTGCCTGGAGCTGTGCCCATAATAAGGGCCATTCTCACGGCATCTGCACCGTACTCTTTTACCAGTTCGGTAGGGTCCAAGCTATTACCAAGTGATTTGCTCATCTTTTTTCCATCCTTGTCCCTAATAATTCCGTGAAGGTAAACATTCTTAAATGGAATTTCACCAACCAAAAAGCCAGAAAGCATTATCATTCTTGCAACCCAAAAAAATAAAATATCATAGCCAGTTTCAAGCACCGTTGTTGGGTGGAAGGTCTTCATGTCGGCTGTATTGTCTGGCCAACCGAGAGTTGAGAAAGTCCAGAGCCCCGAAGAGAACCAAGTGTCCAGAGTGTCCTCGTCCTGTTTCCAGCCAAATCCAAAGGGTTTTTTAAGTCCTACATAAGTCTTTGAACCTTTGTACCAAACAGGGATTCTGTGCCCGAACCATATTTGGCGTGAAATACACCAGTCACGTAAGTTATCAATCCAATGGAAATAGGTTTTATCAAAGTGTTCCGGAATTATAGAAATTGCACCACTTGATACAGATTTTCTCATTATTTCTTTCAGGGTTGTAGTTGAGCCAGTTTCAATGCCCGGAATGTTCGAATGCTTTATAGTGAATTCTTTATTCACGCCAACAAACCACTGGTCGAGTACTTGGGGCTCAATCATTCCATTGGTGCGTTCTGCTGTTGCAACGTTGTGGGTGTAGTCCTCGGTTTTTATTAAAAGACCTTTGCTGTTTAGTTTTTCAATTATTTTTTCTCTCGCCTCTGTTATTTTCATACCAGAAAATTCACCAGCAACATCGAGTAAGCGTCCCTTGAGATCAATAATTTGTTCTTTGTCTAAATTGTGTCTTTCTGCAATTTCAAAATCCTCAGTGCTGTGCCAAGGAGTGATAGTCATTACTCCAGTTCCGAATTCTTTGTCTATAACATCATCTTTGATTACTGTTGCGGTTATCGGACCATTTATCCATTCCAAATCAATTTTCTGACCATTTGAATATTTAGCATAACGCTCATCATCCGGGTGCATAACAACGTATTTGTCTCCAAACTTAGTTTCTGGTCTCGCTGTAGCAATAACAAATGGACCGTATTTCAAATAATAGAGAGTTGTCTTTTCTTCCGCATAAACAATTTCATCATCAGAAATAGTTGTCTGACCTTTTGGATCCCAATTCACAATTCTGTGTCCCCGATAAATTAATCCTGCGTCGTACATTTCTTTAAATGCTGTACGGACAGCTTTTACCCGTTTGTCGTCCAATGTGTATGCTTCGCGAGACCAATCAAGTGAAGCCCCCAGTGTTTTTAACTGAGAAACGATAGTGTCGTGGCTTTCAGCCGCAAACTCTTCAATTCTTTTCATCAAACCATCTCTTCCAATGTCGTATCGAGATTTACCCTCTTTTCTGGAAATTTCTTTTTCAACCTTTGATTGAGTTGCAATTGCGGCATGGTCAGTACCAGGGAGCCAAAGGGTATTTTTACCACGCATTCTGTTAAATCTAATCAACGCGTCTTCAATCGATAGACCAAGGGCATGCCCCATATGAAGTGTGCCAGTTACGTTTGGCGGAGGTAGGATTACGGAAAATGGCTCACCTGCGCCACTTGGCTTAAATAGATTTGCACCATTCCAGTGCTCGTAGATTCTGTTTTCAGAGTCTGCTGGGCTATAGGGAGACAGAAGCTTATTTGGAATGTTATCCACAGGACCCTTTTTACCACTTGATTCGCTCATTGGGAAATTATAGCAATTTATATAAAGGACATTAAAAGCCATAAAATGGCTTAACTACGTTAATAAAAGACATTAATATTATCAATATATTGTCAATCTAGGTAATAGCAAAGTCACACCAAAAAGGGGATTTAGTATATAGTTTTTTAAACTTTTGTAAAAAGTAATAGGACGACCTTAAAGTATAAAGGACAAATTGCCCAAAAACCCATTAAATACAACAGTTTGACGATGTTTATATTAGATTGCAAAATATTGACATGTCCATCAAAAAAAGTAGGGTGTAAGCATGTTTCGAGGCATATATGCAAAACCTAAAAATGTGGCTAATTTGAAAGCTTTAACTGTTGCAGTTGCTTTCTCATTTTTGTTTATTTTTACACCCATTGCCCATGCCGCTGGACCAACAGTTTCGATTGATGCAAACGGCTCTACTAATTCTTTAGCAATAAATCAAGGGGAAGTTTTTTCTGTTTCTTGGAACGCAAGTTCAGATGCGACTTCATGCACAACAAGTTTTAATGGTCAGGCATTGAGCGGCACATCTGTGAGTGGCTCATTTGATTTGATTGATGCATCAAATTCTTACTATCCGACACAAAGTCAGCCGTCAACATTTTCTGTGAGCTGCACTGACGGCACTGATACAAATTCTGCCTCTGTAACTGTGAGTTTGAATGCACCCGCATTAGTTGCTCCAACATTGAATGCTGTTACGAGTGCACAGTGTGGCGGACAAATTGATTTGTCATGGAATTCAATAAGTGGCGCTACTTCATATTTTGTAACTCGGGATAATGTTCAAATCGGCACTACGGCCGGAACAACTTTCAGTGATACAGGCTTAACTGTAGATTCGTCATATACATACACAGTTCAAGCAACTGACGGAACAAATACATCTATCGCTTCAAATTCATCAGCCGTATTCGCATCAAGCGCTTGTGCGTCGGGTGGTTCGGGTGGATCTGGCTCAGGTACCACAACCACTACAGTTTTTAATTCCGATCCAGCAGATTTTCAGACAGTCCGTGTTTCAAATTTTTCTTTGAATCCTTTTTCTACTGCTACTTGGGCACCAAGTATTAATGCAAATCCTGGAGACATCGTCACTGTTGGTATTTATTATCATAATTCCGGAACTGTAGATGCCCTCAATACAACTATCGGAATTTCTGCCCCAGTTGGTGTTTCTCAATCAAATTTCACCGTTTCAGGAGGGGTTTCCGCGGACAACGCGTCCTCTGTAGGTGGTTCTGCAACAATCACAATCTCAAGCAATCAGACTCTTACTTATGTACCCAATTCTGCAAAGCTTTATCCAAATCAGACGCAGGATCCCGCTCAAGCAGTAACACTTTCTGACTACACTTCAAACAACATTGGAACAATTGCCCCCGGATTTCCTTCACAAGGAATGCTTATCGCACAATTTCAAGTTTCAAACACTTCTGCCACATCAACACCACTTGCAACACCAGTTATAAGTGCTGTTCCAATTTCACAATGTGGCGGTTATGCAGGTATTTCTTGGGCTTCAGTTTTAGGCGCAACATCCTACAAAGTTTTTAGAGATGGTGTACAAGTTGGTACAACTGCAAATTTGTCCTATACAGACTCAGGCCTTAATTTTGGACCAACATATACATACTTCGTTATTGCAACAGATGGAACAAATGACAGTCTTGCTTCTAATTCGGTTGGCATAATGGCAACACAAGTTTGTAGCAGTGGTGGCGGTGGTGGTGGAGGACCAGTAACACCAAGCGCACCAACTAACGTTATTGCAACAACTAGCGCACAGTGTGGCGGACAAATAACTTTGACTTGGTCTCCAGTTTCTAATGCGCTTAGCTATAAGATTTTTAGAGACGGTACTCAAGTTGGCACTGTTGCATCTACATCAAGCACTATTACAGATAGTGACTTAGTTCCCGGATCAACCCACTCTTATTATGTTGTGGCATCAAACACTCAAGGCGATTCTCCACAGTCATCAACAAGTACAGCAACCTCCTCATCAGCATGCAGTGGGCCCGCGGGGCCACTGCTTGTTGGTGTGACAGGTTCAACCTGCGGAGGAGAAATAGTTCTTTCATGGAGCCAGATACCTGGCAGTAGTTCTTTTAAGATTTTCCGTGCAATAAGCGGAGGTGCATTTACACAGGTGGGGACAACCACAAATTTGTCCTTTACAGATTCTGGGTTAGTCCCAAGTACAACGTACCAGTACTTTGTTATCGCAGTTGTGGGTGGGGTTGATTCTCCACCATCGAATACATTGTCTCTGGTTTCGTCAGCACAGTGTACCGCAGTGCCTAGCGCTCCGGTATTATCTGGACTAACTGGAGCATCGTGTGGAGGACAAATAGATTTGAGTTGGACCGCGTCAACGGGCGCCATATCCTATAACGTATATAGGGGAGGAACAGTTATCGCATCCACTACCAATTTGTCCTTTACGGATACTGTGGCCCCGAATACAACATTTTCATACACTATAAGAGCGATAAATACTGTTGGACAATCAGCTGACTCTAACACTGTGTCAATCACATCATCAAACGCATGTGGCGGAGGCGGAGGCGGAACTGCTCCGATTTTGTCCTTGATAGCAAACCCAAATATTATTTCAACTGGTGCGACAACCACCCTTACTTGGACATCAACTAATACAACATCTTGTTCTGCTGTTGGAGGTTGGACATTGGCCACAACGACTTCTGGCTCACAAATTTTGTCACCTGCAACAACTACTACATATGTGATCAATTGTTCTGGTCCATCAGGAACGGGTAGCGCGACAACTACAGTGACAGTGTTGTCACCAACATCCCTACCTGCTGTTCCAACAAATTTGACTGCCAACACTAGCGCACAGTGTGGTGGACAAATCGATTTATCTTGGACAGCATCTTTGAACGCAACTTTCTATAACGTTCTTCGTAACGGTTCATTTGTCGCATCCACAACCAACACTACATTTACAGATACCGGATTAACTTTTGGTCAATCTTATTCATACACAGTTCAAGCGGGCAATCAGCTTGGTACATCTACTAATTCAAATACTGCAACAGCAAGCGCCTCATCGCAGTGTTCATCTGGAGGTGGCGGCGGCGGAGGTGGCGGTGGTTCATCTAGCGGAGGTGGCGGTAGTTCTGGCGGAGCATTTATGCCGGTTTATACAGGCGGTGCGCCACTTGGGTATCAGTGCAGTTATCTAAAAGATTATTTAAGAATTGATTTCCAAAACAATCCTATTGAGGTAATGAAACTTCAAATTTTCTTGAGAGAAATTGAAGGCGAGAGTGGAGTACAAGTGACGGGTACTTTTGACCAAGTAACATTTGATGCTACATCTCGTTTCCAAATTAAATATCAAGGCGACGTATTAACTCCATGGGGCTATGCGCAAGGGGAATCAACAGGCTATGTGTATATTTTGACCCAGAAAAAAATAAATGAAATTGTATGTAATCAGATTTTGACATTATCACAGGGGCAATTAAGTGAAATTTCAAACTTCAATAGTTTCCTAGCATCTTTGGGGGCACATGGTATCTCTTCGCCAGCGAATGCTAATAATGGAGATGTAAATAATGGTGGGACACAAGCAACATCCACTGCAACATCGACTGGAATTATTTCAGAAATAATTAATAATCCAAATGTAAAAAATGCAGCTGCCGCATTGTTTGCGGGGCCACAAGGATTTAGAAATACATTAAAGGCCACATTCGTATTTTTGCTCGTTTTATTGGCAGCTTATGTATTAGCAGAGGAGGCGATAAGGAGATTCTTAAAGACGAGTGACAAGGATTCAGAGAGATTAAGACGCTTAGCAATTGTCATAGGTTTCTTGTGTGGAGCCATTGCAGTTTCTGCAATCCTTAGATACTTCGTAATAATTGTTCCGCTAATAGTTTTGATAATGCTTATGGTTATATTTTCTTCATGGGTAATTTTGAAAAAAAGAAAAACTGATAGCGAAAATAAAATGAGAGGATTTGCGAACATTCCACCAAACGTAATAATTATTCCCCCAACTTCAAGCTGATATATTTTTATAAAGAAAGCCTACCGTTTGCTTTTAAGAAAGTTTTGCTGTCTCTGCCTTTATCCCCAAGAAGATTACGGATGTAAGCTACTATCCCAATCATGATGGCATTGTCTGTAGAAAGTTCTTTGGTCGGAAAAATAACCGGTAATCCAAGCTCTTCACTTAATTCTTTCATTCTTTCACGTAAAAAATTGTTTGATGCCACACCGCCTGCCACAATAATATTTTTTGTTTCTGGATAATTTTCGATTGCTCGGCGAGTTTTTGCTATAAGTATGTCAACTATTGCGTCTTCTGCTTCGCGTGAAGCGTCAAGCTTTTCGTCTTCTGAAAGCTCGCTGCGTTTTTGAATCGTATATAAAACATGAGTTTTTAATCCAGAAAAAGAAAAATCAAAATCCGGTGTACCAATCATGGGGCGGGGAAATGAAAATATTTTTGGTACATTTTTTGCGCGCGCTTCGCTCGCAAACTTTGAAATTTGAGGACCACCTGGGTAAGGCATACCAAGTATGCGCGCGATTTTATCGAATGCTTCGCCCGCAGCGTCATCTCGTGTTTCTCCGAGCAGGGAATAACTACCAGCGGTTTCCGATTTGATTAGTTGGGTGTGCCCACCGGAAACTAAAAGCGCAATGATAGGGAACTGCAAGCTCTTCACCAAGGATAGTCCTCCGTACGGAGGACTATCCTTGGTGTTAGTGGAGGGGTCAAATCCCAAAACAGAAAAAATATGCCCCTCCATATGGTTGATTCCATACAAAGGTAAATCCCATATACGGGATAGTGCTTCAGCACACTGAATGCCTACCCATAAAGCTGGTTCTAGACCGGGGCCCACTGTCACTGCAATTGCATCTACATTAGGCTTTTCGTGTGTGAAAAGAAAATTAATTAATGCTTCTGTGGCTTCTGGCTCACGCTCGAGTAAGGAACCCAGAGATTCTTTCTTTTCTGAAATTACATCGCGATTTATGGCAGTATGATTTTCTACCAAAAGTTCTGCTTGCTTTAGAGCGGAAATTAGAAGGGGAGTAAAGTTTTTTTGATGTTCACGTTTTGCCAAATTTGGATACACTCCTCCGTATTTTGCGTGAGTTTCGATTTGGCTGTATAAAGCGTGCCCCAAAATTTTTATATCTGGCAAAGTTATGTCACCATGGCAATCCAAAATAGCGATTGATGTTTCATCGCACGATGTTTCAATTGCTAATATTTTCATAAATTATACCAACGTAATAGTTGCAATTATTCCGGAGACGATATGCCACATGCTATGGCTACGTGTTACCGTCCAACGATTCAAAAAACTAAAATAGTTTGGGCCAAGAAAAATAATAAAGCCAATTATTACAAGCACTGCAAATATCGCAGTCATGAAATTGCTAGGACCATTACTAAAAAATCTTGTGGTAAGTAAGACTACAAGCAAAATGCTACATACATAGTCAAGAACACCGGCAATAAATTCTGATGTCGGCACATTTTTACGTAGAAAAAACCATTGAACGTCTACCTCCTCTTGGAATGAGTGATAAATAATCGAAACAATAAAGGTGGCTATTAGTAATATTGCACCGAGTAAGTAACCATTAATTATCGCGACGCTTACGGGTAAAATAAAAATGAGATTACTCCAAATTTGTGGTTTCGACCAAAATGCCATTGCTGCTTTCATTTGTGACCCATATTATACAGAATTGGAATCAGCTTATTGCTGAACTCTTATCATGGAATCAGCTTGGTAAAGACATAATAATTGCTAAAGAATTAGTGTGATAGCAACTACCTCCAGTGAATAGAACTATACTATTAATACTATTCTAATAGAGCAAATAGTTCAGGAGAATCATTAATTTTAATGGCATCTATAATCTCTGGAGGGTAAAGGAGCGGGGTTTCTTTACCTGTTTTTAAGTTTTTTTGTACCCACCTACCATTTCGTAAGGCCATCTCTAAATCCAATGTGTTTGGGTCTTCATGTTCCTTGCTCCTAGATTTATATCCAACAAATCTAGACCCATTTTGGTCTATAACTACAATCTGGAATAGACCTCCAACAGTATCAATTCCTAATTTTTCAGCGTTTTCCTTAAGGGCACCACTTATTAACATGCCATGATAGTCTAATGGTCCAATCCCTCCAAAGTTGTATAGACCTTGCAAATCTGTAGCTAGTCCTTCCTCAAGAGCGGGAGTCCCACTACCACCTATGAGTTGAGAATGGTTTAAAAATCCTGACTCTTTAATTTCAAATTTTGGACAAGAAATTTTAAACGCTTTTTTATCAAATACATTGCCAATGTGGCCTACAATTTTTCCATTTTCTTTTATAAGTTCAGGTCTGCTAAAATCTACTCCAGCAATAATGAACTCCACCAACGGTCTACGGTTGAGTACACGAGCAAGTTGTTCGTAAGCAAATTTTATTAGTTTCGGAGCTTTTCTGTAAAAAACATGAATATTTGCTAGTTGTGACTTCTCGTGCACCTGACGTATCAAGAATTGTATTATTACACCAGCGAATTCAATATCTCCACAAAAACTTATGAAAGTATGATCCTTGATGCGAAATATCTTTTGGGTATTGTCTCGCCACGCATCATATTTTCCAGCAGTATCTACCTTACTGGATCTGCTATCTGCAACTAAAACTATTCCCTGTAAAAATTGTTGACTATAAATAAGTGTCATGGGTATTTAGCAATTATTGTAAAAAATCTGGATAATCAGGCCTTAAAAAGTTCCTAAGCTGTGCCTCTTTACTATTCTCCCATTTTGGAGTGCACACCCATACCTCCTGACATATATCTGGCCTATTAAATGCAGACATTTTTATGTGCTCAAGAAAGTTTTCTTTTTCCGAAACAGATAGTTGTTCGTAAGTAAGATATACATCCTCCACTCTGATGAAAGCAAAAAACCTGTGGTTACCATCTAGTAGCTGATATTTTCCTATTTCATCTGTAGCCATAATGGGAGGTTGAGGAAATTTTCCGTTTTTGATTATGTAGACAAAAGCCGACCAGAATCTTTTCTTACCGTCCTCTCCTAGAAGTTTAGAATAATCATTATGTATTCCTTGTACATAGGCCTCATGCAGGCCTTTCATGGCATCAAAATACGTCTTTGAGTAGTCAATTTTTGATAAATCTATTTTTATTTTTTCCCACTTTGCATCATCCCAAAACTTTATTTTTTCGCCTGTCTTTTTTTTATCCCACTCATTATCTTTCGTAGGAAGACCAACCCCTTCCGCAAAAGGAAGGAGCCATATTTTTATCACCTCATCTGGAATGTTTGGCGCTATTTTTTTAAGTTCATCAAGCATTTTAATATGGAGAAGTTTACATTATTAGATTGAGGTTCCAAAACCAGATTTTTCCTAAAAAAATTACATTTGATGTGAAAAAGTTTGGAAGAGAATTAATTTCATACCAATAGTGAATTACACACAGATCTGGGTTTCTTTTTCCTTAGCCTCAATAAATTTTATAGCCTCTTGTATATCCTTTTCTTCAACAATATATTTTTGGGAAGTTTTCGTACTGTGTCCTATAGAATGTCTTAATTTACTTAGTCTCGGTTCATTTTCAGATACCATATTTGCATTATTGCTTTTCAGCCAATCGTTCATCAATGTATATTGACTAGGAGTTGGCTTAAGACATCTTTCACAGGTTAAGTTACTCTTAAAATAGTTTTTAAGTTTTTCGTAAAGTTCTAAGAAGTATGTACTGCTTGCCAATCCGAATATAAGATAATTGATTTCTGAGTGAGATCTGTACCCTAAATAACCTTCTTTTTTATGATCAAATGGTTTACATTTTGTGGCATTTGTTAGACTATCTGGATCTCTAAACACTCGATAGATCAAAAGATCCTTACCTAACTCAATGAAATATGGATCATGTGTAGTTATTACAATTGCCACGTTCGGTTGCTCTGATAATTTAAGTAGAGATTGGTATAATTTTTCCTTTAATCTTGGATGTAAATATATTTCTGGTTCTTCAAATAGGAGTACTATTTTTCTTCCAGATAACCGGAGTTTCCCAAGCTCTTGAATTACAGATGCAATAATTATCCTTTGAATACCTTGCCCCACGGACTTCACATCTATCTTTTTATCAGAGCCGTATTTATCTAGAATTTTCGGCTTAAGTATTTTAGCCACAATCGCATCTTTAAGCATATCCACCATGTCTTCTTTCTCAAAATCTTCTGGGTTAAGAAGCAAACTTGTTTTTTCAATTCCAAAGGAGTCAAAGTTCTCTTTTAGATTTTCTAAAAAACCTGTCAAACCACCCTTTATTGTTATTTTTCCATCTAAAACAATATCTAAAAGCTTGGAAATAGCTTGTCTCATGGGGTCTCCAGATGCCGAATTTTTTATCGCATCATTGGCATCTATATTTTCAGCTGGAATATAAATCACATTATCAGCACCCAGTTCAGTATATATTCCCTTAATAACATTGGTTTTTCCTGAATTGTTTTCTCCTGCCAGGATAGTGTATTTACCTAACTCAATTTCAATTTCTTCCGTAACACTGCTTTTGTCTTGTATTGGAATTTTCATTTTTGTGTTTATTGTTTAATTACTTCTTTTAAGGCTTTTATTATTGGTCTGAATATATAAAATGGATGATCTTCATCCGTCGAGTAATCATTCACATCTGGTTTTGAGAAAATAATTTTTCCAAACAAGCCTTTTCTGAAAGGTATACTAATAATTTTTAATTCATCTTTTGTTATACAAGAGATTTGAAGCATGCTTTCAGCATCTTTTTCTTCTTTCTTGTATTGTTTTAGAAAATCTTCCTGACTTTTAAATACCCACGTTTCGGCCATTGTGAGCACAAAGCTCCCGTTGTTCTTCAAAATTTCCATAGCAAGCTTATCAATACTTATTATTTTTTGTTCCTGGTTTTGAAACTGAAGTCCCATGATAAATGGTGGCTTAGTTTTATCAAAAAAAATAAAAGATACTGGAACAAGATGTTTGTCCGTCTTAAGGTTGGCTATGGCTGCTCGTGAAAATATTTTTACCTGATTAAATGGATATTCATCTGAAAACACACCGTCTAATAAACTTAAAGCGTCTGTAGAATTTAACTCATGCCCGTATCTTTCCCCTGCAACTTTTAAGTCATCTAGATTTTTACTAATGCTATACGTTTTCATATTTATAACTTTCCCGGTTTCAAAACTGAAAATTAAACAACGTTCATGGGGAGTGAGGGTCATACATCTTAATTTGCCTTTATTATTTAAATCACCACTACAATAATTTCCTGATGGCTTACTTACAGTCGGTAAAGAGAAATTTCGACTGGCATCTCTAAGCATTTCAATGAAAAAACCATATGCTTGAGCAATTGCTTCAAGTAACTCATATTCTGGTAATTTTTCATAAACCCACTTTCTCTCAAACTCAAATATCAACCTATTTTTAACAATGTTTTCCACTGGAAAACACTTCGCATAATTATCATAAAAACCTTTGGCAACTTCATAGCTATTATTTATTGGATTGAAAGTAAATTTGGTTTCTTGGAAGTTAATCCAGCCCTTAGTTTTTGCAATAGCGGTACTATGTAACAATAAATCTTCTTGCTTAACAATCGTGTTTCTGGCTTGCAAAAGTTCTTTTAGAATAGGATTATTCCGCATTTTCGTTTGCCAGCCCATATACCAACTGTCGAAATTTTGTAAATTATTTTTTTGATTTTGTAGCATAAAAGTTATATTCCTTAATGCCTGAATGGCAGAATTAATTCCCGCCCTAAAATCACTAATATTGTGGTACCCCATCAATGCTAAATGCCACGCCCGGTGTGCTTCATCTAGACGATTGTATGATGAATCTAAAGGAGAAACATTATTATTCATGAACAATATCTTATACTTTAAATAGACAATGCTCCATTGCTAGTCTCTTATATCAATAAGCTTGTCTCATAGTGTTGCTAGGGCAGAGACAAGCAGAGAATGGCTTTGTATAGCCACTGCTCATTTTGACTAAAAATATCATTTTATACCTTTCTGAATCTGTGTGATAAAATGTATTTACAACTTAATAGAAGAAGTAGCCTAAACCAGTGAGTAATTGTTGGCATGGTGAAAGAAAGTCCAGTTAGACATAAAAAACCCATCATGGGGTTGTCTAACTGGCCATATCGGGAAACCGGTATGAAGGGCTTCGGCCCTTACCCGTGGTGGGCTTTTTGTATATAAATAATTAATCTATGAATCACAATATGGATAAAAAATTGAGCTTGGGGGGTTGGTTGTTAGTTTTAATTGCAGTTAATTATATATACCGACTCTACTTGGGAGGTATTGCTCCTCATTCTCTTTCACCAACCAAAGCTTTTATTGTTACTGGAATTGAAACTGTCATCGGTATATCCATACTTGTTTTGTTTACTTATTGGGTTTTTTCATTCATTAAGACAAAATGGAACAAAAGAAACAATCATGAAGTAGAAAAGTTAAACCCTACCAACAGTTGGAGTTTTATTAAAAATAAAAGGGTGCTTATAATTTCTTCCATCTTGCTTTTGCTAGCCCTTTCATTTTTTTGGTTCAGTTATAAACCATATTCAACAAGGAAAAATTGTAACGACTTTGCGATAATGAGCGCAATTAAAAATACACCACTGGGGGGTTTAGATGTTCTCTTATTACCCATTGCTAGTCCAACAAATCCCAAGAACCCAGATGGCAGTATCAATGTTATAAGTAAAGAAGAGATCATTAATATTAGAAAACAAAAATATATGTATAATCAGGCTTTGTATAATAAATATTACACTGGATGTTTGAGAGAAAATGGAATGTGAGAGTTGTTTTTCTAGATGCTTGTCTCTTGTGGATAAAATCTAGTCTCATAGTGTTGCTAGGACAGAGACTAGAAGAGCGATATATTTACCTTTTCTGACTCCAAATATCGCTTTTGGGGATAATTGATCAAGTTGCGAAGTATTAATATGATTGTTAGCATGTCTAAAGTTCTTTCTTTATATCTTCTACCAAAGTTATTTCCTTAAATAGAAAGGGGAATTAGCGAAGCTTGGGAGTATCTTTTTTGTAAAATCAGTTACAACAAGAACCTGAGTGGCGGTTAGAGAGCAATATCATCATGAGATGTTTGTTCTTTTCCGCCACATAGATTAATTCTTTCAACAAAAGACCAGCATCACATGCTGGTCTTTTGTTTGTATTAATCGAATATGTTAAGCCTCAAAAAATTAAAAGAGATAGATCCAATAAACACAGAGCATCTTATAGATGTGGACCTTGAGGCTGTTAGGAATAATCTATACGACTTAGCGCAACTAATGTTCGATGTGTGGTATGAAGAAAAATTTGGTTCCAAAAATCCCCTTGGGTTATTGGTTAATAATGGAGATAACAATAAAATAGGATTATGCAAAAAGATGAAGAAAAGACAGGAGTAATATATTGCCGTGTTTCCTCGCAGGAACAAGTTGCTGGTACTAGTTTGGCTATGCAAGAAAAGAGTTGCAGAGAATATGCGGAAAAAGAAAATATTGAAATACTTGCCTGTTTTGTTGAAGAGGGAGAATCTGCGAAGACTGCGGATAGAACAGAGTTTCAAAAAGCACTAAATTTTTGTACGAACAAAAGGAAACCGATTAACTTTTTTATCGTTCACAAAATTGATAGATTCGCCAGAAATCAAGACGACCACGCGGTCACTCAAACCTTTTTAAAAAGGTACGGAACTAAATTACGCTCTGTAACCGAACACATTGACGAAACACCTGTTGGGCGTGCAATGGAGGGCATGTTAGCTGTATTTGCAGAATTTGATAACAATGTTCGTTCGTCTAGAAGTAAAAGTGGAATGGAAGAACGCATAAAGGAAGGAACTTGGGTTTGGCGTGCCCCCATGGGCTACAAACGGCTTGTTAAGGGTGGGAGTTTGGTTATTGATGATTTAACTGCCCCATGTATAAGATTGGCTTTTGAAGAGTACAGTAAGGGGATTCACACCTACGATTCTCTTTCAAAATATTTATTTGTGAGGGGTTTTAGGGGGTCAAATAGTAAGCCACTCTATCCGCAATTTTTAGAGAAAATGTTAAAAAATCCAATTTACTGCGGAATCCTGAGAGTGTGGGGTAACGAAAGTAAAGGAAAATTTGAGCCAATAATAAGTGAGGAGTTATTCTACAAATGCCAAAAAGGATATAGAGGACACAAAAAACCAACAGTAGTTCGTTCCAAAGACAATCCGGGATTTCCTTTAAGGAGAATCTGTTTTTGTTCAGAATGTAAAAAATCTTTAACGGGTAGTAGTCCGACAAGTAGGGGCCGTGGTTATTCTTATTACCACCATCATAAGCAAGGTTGTCCGAACGCTAAATTTATACCCAAAGAAATATTTGAACAGCTATTTGTTCAATATTTGAATGAGATTACACCAAACAGGAGATATGAAAAATTATTTAAAGCAATAGTGATTGATATTTGGCAATCTAATTATAAAAAATTAGATGAGAATAATGAAAGGATTAGAACTGAAATAAAACAATTGGAGGTAGAACGACAAAGGGTATTTGACTTGCACAGATTTGGTAAATATTCTGATGAAGAATTTCAGGAACAGAAAAATTTTGTAAACCAAAACATTTATCAAAAACAACATTTACTCCAAGACAACCAAATAGAAGAATTTAATATGGAAGAGGCCTTAGACCATTGTTTTAAATTTGTTAGGGAAACAGCTAAAACATGGATTAAACTAAAAAACACCAATTACGAACATTTGGTGCGTTTCCAAAACCAAATATTCCCTGAAAAAATCACATTTAACGGGGAAAAGTTTGGAACCGACAAATTATCCTTGGTTTACAACATAAATAAGGAAACTGCTGGTAAAAAATCTGATTTGGTGACCCTACAGAGAATCGAACTCTGATTACCGCCTTGAAAAGGCGATGTCCTAACCGTTAGACGATAGGGCCCTAAAAGCTTCGCTCGGGCGAGGCTTTAATAGGCCAAAATATAACATTTTCAGGTTAAAATGCTAGGATAAATCGGCTTTTGACGGAGAGGTGGCTGAGCGGTTGAAGGCACCGGTTTCGAAAACCGGCATACCCGAAAGGGTATCGAGAGTTCAAATCTCTCCCTCTCCGCACGTAATATTTAGAATTTGCTGTAGAAGAAAATATAGACTATAGTTAAAATATTGGAATTTGTACTCCGTCTTGCTCTTGAGACATACAAGGAGTCCCAAACCAAAAATCAAGAGCCTCAAGTTGTCCAAAATAAAAGGTTGATTGGATGACGACATTTAATTGTTTATCACACTTCCTATGGATCAAAACAAAGACGATAAACTCAGTCTTTCTGCTGATGAAAGGTACTGGTTAGAGCGTAAACTTCCAAGACGAAGATGGGACGAGTGGGGCTCCCCAGTTGGATTAGCACTTTGTTGGGCTATATTTATTGTCTCAACTGGGTTCTTCCTCTATCTTTTGCACTTGGCAGGACTTCTGAACTAGCAAATACTAAAATCGGCTTTTAAAAGCCGATTTTAGTTAGGGGTTCAAAGTTTCAGTTATTGTTACCGCAAGTTATAATTTATATATGAGAAATGCCACACTCTTGTTTTTAATAAAGAAATCTGAAAATGGAATATCGGAGATTTGCCTTGCCATGAAAAAACGCGGGTTTGGTGTGGGTCGCTGGAACGGCACAGGTGGAAAAGTCAAAGACGGTGAATCAATTGAAGATGCCACAATTCGTGAGACACAGGAGGAAGTTGGCGTAACTGCAAAAAATTTATCAAAAGTTGCAGAACTTTCTTTTTTCTTTCCACACAAAACTGATTGGAATCAAATGGTACATACGTATTTTTGTACTGAATGGGAAGGGGAGTTACAAGAGAGTGAGGAAATGATGCCGAAATGGTTTTCAATAACAGATATTCCATTTGACGAAATGTGGCCGGATGATCCACTTTGGTTGCCACACGTTATTGATGGCAAACTTTTAAAAGCCAGTTTTACATTTGGTGAGAATGATGTGGTTTTAGAAAATAAAGTCGATTTTGTAGATTTGTTATAGTTCATAAAAAAGCGCAGTATTGTTTTTATTGAGATGTTGAGACAGCATAATTCACCGCCTAATAAATGAATTTAATTGTGCGCGGTGAGGGATTTGAACCCCCGGCATCGTCAACGTCAATGACGCGCTCTACCAACTGAGCTAACCGCGCATATAGAGAAATTATACAGAAGTTAGTAATTTATCCAGCCCTAATTCGGCTCTAATGCTAGAGGTTCTTTACCTATTGCAAGCACAGAAAAAGTGTGATACAATACTGTCAGAAGCTGTTTCAAGATTTTCTCTTCAACGGCCAATGGCCGGAGGGCTATACGATGTCGTTCTTCAAGAATCCCGGCGACTGGTGGGCCAATACGCCCGTCAATCGCAAGCTGTCGCTGGTCTTCCTCGTCGCTGGAATCCTTGTCGGATTCTTTGTGCCTGGCAAGGCGGCTCACAGCCAGTCGGTCCGCGTGTCGATGCCCAAGGGCACCAGCGTGGAGGTCTTCGTGACCAACAGCGACTGCAAGTGCATCAAGCCGGACAGCACCAAGAAGGTGCCGGCGAAGGTGGCCGCGAAGCCGAAGCCGAGTGCGAGTTCGCGCGCGCTTGCCGTCGGCAGGCTCAAGGCAAGCGCGGATTCACTCCAGTTGGCGATGCGCGTCGCCGCTCTGAGCGATTCGCTTCGCAAGATGTCGGCTCGCGGGAATCGGGTTGGAGGATTGCGCATGTCGGTGTTGCCCATGGTCTACGACTTCCGGCTTCACTTGCCGGATACGTTGGTAGTGAAGCACATCGGTATTGCCGCGGTGCCTGAACCGAAGAAGGTCGAGGCGAAAGGGCGGGACTGGCGACCGGTGGTAATCACCGCGATCCTCGGTTCGGTGGTTGCATACTGCGCACACGAGAATTGCTTCGGCAAGTCGAGGAGCGAGATGCGCACGACGACCTGCACCACGCAGGCGTGCACGGG
>JBAQOA010000023.1:0-4286 GCA_049304335.1 Minisyncoccia bacterium
CACGAGCTTCTGTAATGATTTAATTTTTAGAGTAAAGTATGCGTATGAAAGCATATAACTGGTACAGCACATTAATTAAACCAAACTGGGCACCGCCATCATGGCTTTTTGGTCCTGTTTGGACAGCTCTTTATGTATTGATTGCCATTTCATTTGGAAAAGTATTTTGGGCTGTCTGGCAGAAACAAATTCCTGCAATTGTTGCATTGCCATTCGTTCTAAACTTGATATTTAATTTTGTTTTTACTTATATCCAATTCGGATTAAAGAATAATTTTCTAGCCGGTATAGACGTTTTGCTTGTGCTAGCTACTCTCATTTGGGCGATTGTAGCTATTTATCCGTATTTCAAATGGGTTGCATATATGCAGGTTCCATATTTGATTTGGGTTTCTTTCGCAACAGTTCTCCAGCTCACAATTACTTACTTAAACCGCTAAGTACTCACACAAGCTCATAGTTTTTTGGAAGAAATCTTTCAGATATTTTATATATACCGTAAGTAATAAAGAACGCTGATAAAACATCTATTGAATAATGAAGGTGTCCTGCTAGCACAACTATTCCAAAAAGCACAGAGGTGATTATAAAAAGTACTCTAAGGTATTTGTTTTCCCAAAATACCAAGGCCATTAGAAATGGTAGTCCTGTGTGCCCAGAAAAAAATAAGTCGGTACCCACAGTAAAATCTTTCAAAACATTTGAGTCCATACTAATTGCATCTGGAAATGGTCCAAGGTGTGTGAGCGAAACAAATAGTGAGCGGATTAAAACAAAAAGAGAAATACTTTGTATAACAAATAGCATTCTTTTTGGGTTTGCAAATGCGACATAAGCAATTAAAGCCACTAGAACTAATGGCCCATATAAAAATATCAAATCAACATCCATTGCTCGCGTGTTGCTCAAAATAATATCTGTTACAAAACTGCTAGCCATTTCTTTTGAATATGCTCCGGCATAAAAATTAACAACTAGGCTCACAAGTAGTAAGCCCAAAGACAGTACAAAATAAAGCAAAAATTTTCTGTTTGTAAAATGAGTTTTTAGCTCATTTAGAGAAATTGAAAGTGGGTCTTTTTTCAAATTTGTTAGTACAAAATATCACCATCTCTTTCTATTGCCTAGTGGAATGTAGTAATATTCATAGTCATATGAAAGTAAGCTTTGTAATACCTGCCCATAACGAAGAGGTAAAAATCGCCGAATGCTTAAGGTCCATCGCTCAGGAGATTGACCCAGTAGAACACGCGACTGAAATTATTGTCGTCAATAACGCGAGTGAAGACAGAACAAAGGAAATTGCCCTTACATTCCCAAATGTTGTTGTGGTTGATGAGTCAAGAAAGGGCATAGTTTGGGCAAGAAAAGCCGGATTTGAGGTATCAACGGGAGACATCATTGCAAATGTAGATGCAGACTCGATTTTACCAAAAGGCTGGCTTTCTAAAGTTCTGCACGAATTTAATTCTGATGAAGAGCTTCTGGGATTGTCCGGACCGCTTATTTATTATGATCTTCCTGTGCATATGCGTTTGTTCACAAAAAGTTGGTATGTTTTTGGTTTGGCTTTTGACAACTTAAATCACTTTTTATTTAAAAGGGGTGCAATGTTTCAGGGTGGCAATTATGTTGTAAAGAAAAAAGCGATTGAAGACATCGGCGGCTTTGATACTTCAATTGAGTTTTATGGAGAAGATATAGATATCGGTAAAAGACTAAGACAAATCGGAAAGGTGAAATGGACATTGTCTTTGCCAATGCACTCATCGGGGCGAAGGTTAAGAGAGAAGGGAGTAATAAAAATGGCTTTTATTTACGGCATTAATTATTTGTCTACAGCGTTTCTGGGTAAACCTGCTACAGATGAGTATGACGACATTCGGCCAGATCCTAGTCTATAGTGCCTTACTGCTTATATATTTGGAGAGTTTGAAGAAAACAAAAATAATGACTCCAGTTACGACTATCAGACCTATGCGCGATATAGTTTCCCCAATTGTTATATAAAAGTGTCCGAAGAAAAACCCCAAAGAAACTAGCAATCCTGTCCAAATAAATTCTCCAATCACATTCCAAAACATATATGTTTTAAATGGAATTTTTGTCATACCGGCTGTAAATAATATTGCCATTGCCAATCCAAAGCCATTTGAGAGCTTTGAAAAAAGTAAAATACGGCTTTTGTGTTTATAAAAAATTTCTTTACTTTTTTCAATATGTGCTTCTGTAATACCAACGTACTTACCCCAGCTAAATGCTAGTTTTTCACCTTTCTTTAGGCCAAGATAATAAAGAACAATGTCTCCAATTAAATTTCCAATAACAATTAGAAACCAAGCAATAAAAGGATTTACATATCCCATTCTTCCCAAAAAACCAGCCACAAGACTAATTACGTGCCCCTCTAGAAAAGCAAGAGGAATAATAAGTATGTATTTGTATGTTAAAAGGAGGGTGGCAATTTTTGCAGCTGATATAAACATAAAGTTTATTATATAGCGAACCAAAATAAATGGCGTTTGTCTATTTTGCTATAACAAACGAGTGATGTATAAAAACATTTCTCTCATGAAGTGCACGTTTTGCTTCCGCTAGTGTTGCGCCTGTTGTGGAGACATCGTCAATTATTATGACTGGCGCATTTGTAGGTGTTGCCTCAAATGCACCGACAAGATTTGTAAGGCGCTCACTTCGTGGTAAATTTGTTTGGCGCTTAGTTTCGCGAATTTTTTTCAAAATAGGCGCATACTCAAAAATATCAGGGCGGTGTTTTACGATTTTTTGCGCAATTAGTTCTGCGGGGTTATATCCACGCTCACGCACACGATGAACCGAAGAAGGTACTGGTACAAGCGAAATCTTTTGCATACCAAACTGTAAGTCATCCTCAAAACTCTCTAATATTTTTTCACACATCATTTCGGCCACTTTCTCTATCAGAATTTTATTTTCATGTCGCTTGATTTCTGCTATCAGCACCTTCACTTTTTTGTCTTGGTAGGAAAACAGGGCAGGGGTAGTATTTGCGGATTGTTTCGGTTTTGATAAACGGAAGATTAGCTCATCTGAAGGTATTTTTTCGAGCTCAAGCACGGTAATTTCCTTTGGAAACAATATGTCAATTATTTTTTCAAAAAAAGCTCTCATTTGAGATATACTTATATATAAGATGGCTCTGTCCTCTATATTCTCACGTTTTTCAAATATGTTTCAAAAGGAAGATAAAAGTATCTTGGGTATAGATATAGGTTCTTCATCTATAAAGGTTGTCCAATTAAGAAGGAAGGGTGAACAAGCAATCCTCGAAACATACGGTGAGCTAGCTCTTGGACCATATGCAGGGGGCACAGTAGGGCAATCGACCAATTTACCTAAAGAAAAAATAATAGAGGCATTAAATGACTTACTAAACGAAAAGGAAGTGAATGTCACCACAAAGTCTGTAGCACTCGCAATTCCTTTTTCATCATCTCTTATGTCCCTAATTCAGGTGCCAGATGTGCCACTAAAAGAATTACAAAATTTAATTCCTATTGAGGCACGAAAATATATCCCAATTCCAATTTCAGAAGTTTCTTTGGACTGGTCAATAATTCCAAGAGACGACACTTCACTAGAAGACAACCCTGAAAACGCACCAATCTTGGGCAAACCAAAAGAAAAAACAATTGATGTTTTGCTTGTTGCTATACACAATGCAATCCTCGAAAAATACAATTCCATTATTTCATCAGTAGGTTTGAACGCATCTTTTTTTGAAATTGAAATCTTTTCAACTATGCGTGCTGTGCTCGATGAAACTATTGCGCCTGTTATGATTTTTGATATGGGTGCTGCTACTACAAAACTGTACATAGTGGAGCGGGGAATAGTGCGCTTATCACACACAATCAACCGTGGTTCACACGACATCACAATAGCTATAGCAAAATCTCTTGGCTTACCAATGGACAGAGCAGAAGTTTTGAAAAGAACAGCAGGAATGTCTGGCGCAGGAGACAAAAATATGACAGATATCGTGCACCTATCACTTGAGTACATTTTTTCAGAAGCTAATAGAGTGATTTTAAACTTTGAAAGGAAATACAATAAAAATTTAAAGAAAATTATTTTTGTGGGTGGAGGCTCGGCATTGAAGGGGCTTGCAGATCTTGCTCAATCTAATTTTGAAACACCAGTTGAAACTGCTGATCCATTCGCAAAAACAGAAGCCCCGGCCTTCCTAGAAGGTGTTTTGAAAGAAACGGGTCCAGAATTTGCTGTTGCAATAGGTTTGGCATTGA
>JBAQOA010000024.1:0-2422 GCA_049304335.1 Minisyncoccia bacterium
CAAAAAACGGAGTTAATAAAAGTGCAAAAAGTCCAGTAAAAATTACGCCTTTTGTAAGTGTTTGATCTTTCATATATGAAAATATATCCCATTAGTTAATAAATGTATATATTCACTTATATATAGACGGATAGAAAAAGCTTCAAATTTTGATACAATTCGGAAATCTTATGAAGAACCTCAAAGATAGGGCCCACCATATTCTAAGAAAGAGTGAGGCTTATCTAAAAATGGACATGGTATATACCACAAAGGGTGGATTTTGGACTGGATTACGATTTTTTATAGGCACTGCAATATCAATTGCAACGATGATAGCCTTCGGTAATCTCATACCAAAAGAAACATACGGAACCTATAATTATCTGCTTTCATTAGCTGCATCATTCGGTTTTCTGACACTCTCTGGTACTGGAACCGGTGTTTTAAGGGCGGTGGCCAGAGGTAATGACAATGTACTTTCATACGCAGTTCGTCTTCAGCTGAGATACAACACTATAGCTATGGCAACTATTGGCGCTGTTGCTATTTATTACTGGATTCATGGAAATATAATTTTTGCATCTAGTTTGGCTGTACTTGCAATCTCTCTTCCACTATCTGAAGCATTTCATGTATTTGAACCATTCTTCATCGGTCAAAAGAGGTTTGATATTTTGACTGTAATTGCAAGTGCATCATCTTTATTGTCAGCCATTGTTACTATAATCACCATATTTTTTACAAGTAATGTCTTCATAATAGTCTCCGTATACGCATCAACATCATTATTGCCAAATGTTCTTTCTTACTTGTATGCGAAACGCTTTGTTACAAGTGATGAATTAAGCCAAGAAACCGTCTCTGAGTTGAGGCGTACGGCCTTTCATCTGACTGGTGCAGGAATTATCGGCTATATTGCACAATATATAGATAAGGTTGTTCTGTTTCAGGTAGCTGGCCCAACAACTTTAGCCGTTTATGGTTTCGCAACTGCAGGACCAGAACGCTTAAAGGGTTTGGCAAAAAATTTTCTAAGCATTGCACTTCCAAAGTTATCTGAAAGAACACCGCAGGAGATAAGGTCTGTTTTTTATAAAAGAATATTTTTTTCTATAGTTATTGGTGTTTTACTCGCGGTCACTTATGCAATATTTTCTCCCTTACTTTTTAAGTGGTTCCTACCAAAGTATCTTGATTCGATTATATACTCGCAGGTTTACGCCTTGAGTCTGATATTCATTCCAGCATCTCTACTAATAGGCAACATTTTTCTTGGACAAAATATGTTGCGTGCAACATACGTTCTTTCAACAGGCAGCCAAATCATTCGTATTATTTTATTTATCTCGTTTGGAATACTATGGCAGGTATGGGGGCTCATTCTCGCTTCAATCTTATCTACTTTAGTAACCGTAATCTACAGCGTGATTATTTGGGAACTAGAAACGCATCGATTAATAAAAAAACATGAGTATAGATAGTGTCCGCACATCACTTTCAATATCGGTCCGCCGTCATTTTGTAGATAATTTTTTCTTTTCTCATAAAAATCTTTTTACTAAAAATAAACTTGTGTTGGATATCGGCGGTAAAAAAACAAATAAACGCGGACTTTTTGACATAGGTCAAAGTAGCGCAAATGTAAAATATGTAAACATTGACCGTACGTCAGACCCAGACATTGTTAGTGACGCGTCAAATATTCCACTTCCAGATAATTCATTCGATATAGTTATTATGGGCGAACTTCTAGAACATGTTCCTGAACCAAAAAGTGTGCTCAATGAGGCTTACCGACTCTTACATTCTGGTGGAATTGCACTGATAACAGTTCCCTTTCTTTATCCTGTACATGCAGATCCGTATGACTTTGGGCGATATACAGATTATTTTTGGCAGGAATCATTAAAAAAAATTGGCTTTAAAAACCTAAAGGTTGAGCGACAAGGAACTATTTTTGCTGTGATGGCACTTATTGTTCAACATTTATTTAGGGCAAAAAAAAGATCATGGAGACCTATTCAAACTCTATTAGTATCTTTTTTAATGTGGTTAGATAAAAAAACTACAAATCCATTACTGAGAGCATGGACTACTGGCTACGGTATAGTAGTGTATAAATAAAACAAAACATGAACAAAATTGTATTCTATATTTCCTACATTCCCATAAAAATTTATTCCAGAATAGCCGAACCAAAGTCAGCGCTTATTTTTCTTTTTAACTTACATAAAAGAATTCTAACTCTTATATCAGATCGGGCATCAGACTATGAAAATGGCGTCCACCCTAAGCATCGACTCATGCAGTATCATGAATTTTTTACCAAAAGATTAAACAAAGATGAAACGGTTTTAGATATTGGTTCGGGCCGAGGTTTTTTGGCAAATGAAATGGCAAAAACTGGTGCTTATATATTTGGTATTGAGATATCAAAAAG
>JBAQOA010000025.1:0-1748 GCA_049304335.1 Minisyncoccia bacterium
GTCTAGGCCACAATACTCTTTTAGGTCTGTTGCTATTTGTTTCTTTTCTGAGGCTGGCGTGATTGGACCTACCATTTTCCACCATGCATCTGACGCGGCTCCACCTTCTTGAATATTTAATTTCTTATAATCCAGATGGGGTGCAAGTACTGGTAAAACTTTTTTGATTGAGGTGCTACCTTTAAAATTCTTGTGCACGTAATGTTGTGCTCTGAAAATATCCATCAAATCGTAAAGCATGCCATTTAGCCTCTCCATTAGTTTTTTGTATTCTGGCAGTCTCTCCCCGATTTCCTTGTTTACCCCAGCTTCAAATGATTTATTCCAAACAATTATGGTTCCCCGTACTCCTATATATTTATCCAAAAGTTTAGCAACCGATTCCGACGGATCACTAAAGTCATCGTGCAAATACTCAAAATGTTTCAATTCGCCATCGGGCTTTTCAAGAGTGTGCAGTGAAAATTGAAATGGAATCCTCTGATAAGGCCTAAAGCCATTAAATGCTGGGATGGCAGGTGCAAAAGTTTCGTAATCAAAGAAATAAAGCGGAAACTCTAAATTGCTTAGAGCTTCTTTTATCTCGCCGTGTTTAATAATAGTTTTATCCTTCTTGTATACGTCAATTTGATTACTCTGAATCTCTGAAAATTCAAAGTGGCTTGGAATATCTATAATGTCGAAAATTTCTTGCTCAATTAACATCTGTAATTTGTTTTTACTAGAGCCTATACGAGACAAATCATGCACAGAATATTTTGGTACTTGTGGGTTTGAATATTCAAAAGTGGCACAGTGCTGTGAACGTCCCTTGAACAAGCACTCACAATTGCCAGGCGGCTCTTCTGTTTTTGCTAAATATTCCTTAGCGGCGTCCATTTTTTCATTAATCAGTGGTAATTTCGTTAAAACTTTTTCTGAAATATCCTCAATCTTAAAAAGTTTGTCCGCATCTACAGCACCCCATCTAACGTATTCATTATCCAGGTGGATTAAATGATATTTACCAATTTCCAAACCTGATCGCTTTAAAACACTCGCTTGGAAAGTTACATCATCAATGTGGTCCCTCAATCCTCCGTTTTCTTTCATTGAATTGGTGGCTTTCACTTCATACAAATCCCATTTATTTGTCTTTTTGTTAAAATCTAATACATCGCTTTTTGCAATAAACCCATCAACGATAAAAGTTGCCTGAAAAATTGCTGGTGCTTTTTCAAGTAAAAAGCGTGATGTTTCAGCGAGTGCTTCATCACCTGTCGCGACGACCTCTACGCCACCAGGAAAAATATTATGAACATATTTATCAACTTCGTTTCCTTGCTCCATTAGTTGTTTTTCAAAATCAGAAAGCTTAAACATATGAGCTAAATCTGGTCTGTGAAGTTTCAACCAAATGTTTTTCGCACAAAATAAAAACTCAAGAAAAGTTGTTTTTGAAATTAGAAGAGGTTTCATCACATAAATCTTATCACAAGCCAATCAAGCTATATTTTTAGCCACATTAACTGGCATTGACAATAGTAGTATTTAGTATATAATACACATAGCTGGTTCCCCACATCGCGGCCGCGCCGCAAACAGGACGCAAGGTGATTAACACTCTCCGATACATCCTCGCGTACATACTGGTACTGCTCTGGATCGCCTCTTTCATGGTGGCACCGGCAGTTGGAATCATGATTCGTTCAACCACCGATCCGATCGGCGCCGGAATCCTAGCATTAACGGGTTTCGTGGTTCTCATG
>JBAQOA010000026.1:0-2997 GCA_049304335.1 Minisyncoccia bacterium
CGTGAGTGCAATGCACTCACGGGCTTCTGGTTTTCAGCACAAATCTAACTGTATTCAATAATCTTGTATTCTCCTTGATTAAGTTCTGGAGTTAATCCAAGTCCCGAGAGTAGCGTACATAATCCTCGATCATGTCCGACAATAAGAACAGTTTTGTTTTTATTTTCTTTTTCAATATGTTTTAAAGCCTCAATGTGTCGCGAAAAAACATGATCCCGATGCTCTCCACCAAACCGATGAAAATCATATGAAAGAAACTGGTCATCCCAATCTTTTATTATTGCATCACCATATTTTGCTATTGCCTGTTGCTTGGTCAAGCCTTCAAGCTTGCCGAACGAACACTCTCTTAATCTTTTATCAAATAATAAAGGAACATTAAGGGACCAATTTATAACTTCTGATGTTTCCTTGGCTCGCAATAAATCAGAGCTAGCGATTAAATTAATACCGAGATCAAGAAGCGAAACTGCAAGCGCCTCTACCTCACTTGTTCCCTGCTTATTTAAAGGTATATCAGTTTGCCCTTGTAGACGACCTGTATAATTCCAATCGGTCATTGTGTGTCGCACCAAAATAAACTTCATCTTTATATTTTACTCCTTTTAAAAAACTACAAGTTAGCTAAAAATCTCGCCGTTTTTCTGACTTTCCTAAAGCTAGAGATATGTTATTTTCAAGCTGACGAGAGTATTTCTAAACAAAGGTTAGTGAAATAGAAAAACACCAATGTTTGAGCGGAGCGAGTTTTGGTGTTTTTCGTAAATGAAACTCATTTGTTTAGAAATTTTTACTCGAGTGGCAGTTGATTGAAAATCAATATATCTCTAGCGACTCTCTCCTTCGAAATTTTGAACTGCCTCCCCTATCTCCATTTTGGATTTATCTATATATACATAAACACTTTTGCCTATTGATGGTCGTATAGCAAAACTTTCTGACGCCATTCTGTCTGCAAAATTTGCCACAGCAACACCATCCTTAATATTTATGTTTTGAGGAGCAATTCTGTCGCCCAAATACATTGCATTTGTTCCTAGATATTTCCCGTTTTCTAGTAGTGCTACAACAACATAGAAAAATGTTCCTGAACCCCCATCGTTTTCTGTGATATACATCACAGCGTCTTTGTCTCCGTCTTTATCCAAATCTCCGTAAACAGGTTCGCCAAATACAGAGACGACTTGTTTGCTTGCCGAATTGGGTGCGATTTCCTTTTCTGCTTTGCCATTTACTAATGTGACTGGAATATCTTTTATCTTGTATGTTGCATTTAGTGGGCTTGGTGCTGCTATAGGTTCAAATGCTTTCACGGGCTTGCCTGCAATAATTTTCTCAACTTCTTCAAATCCCACAGGATATGCGAAATTGTATCGAGCAGGAAGCGCAAAAACATATTTGCTATTTCGAGCAAGTTCGCTTGGAGGAATTGGAGCAGCGCTCACAGAATACTGTCCGGCAATAATCCATTTCCATTGTGACAATGTGTAAATATCAATAGGAATATCTTGGCGAGGAATTTCCTTCGTCCATAATGGATTTCTAATGCCTATTGTAGGGGCCGAGGCAACAACACCCCCTCTTTGCACATCTCTTATTTCTTTTGTGCCATCTACAACACTGTATCCATTCCAGCTTTGTGGCAGAGAAACAGAAAAACCATATTCCGTATTTTTATATGTAACATTTTTTGGGTAAAAATAATAAACTCCCCCTGCCAAACAAATAACGATAATTAAAATTATTAGGTTTTTCATTCTAAGCTGAAAAGTAAATAACCAGTGTCATTACGGTGAAGTTAATTGCCGAAAGCACACACCATGTGCAGAAAGCTCGCAATACAAATGCCTGAATGTATGTGAAGTACATAGAGAAAAGAAAGCCAAATGTCACAAGCACTTCAATTGGCCAAAATGCTAGTCCCCCATGCGCAAACATATATGTCATTACAAGGATAAGAACATACATTAGAAACCCTAAATAAGAAGTTGGGATACCTAATATTTTGCTTTGTGGCGAATGTTGCACTGTATGGCACCATTCAGCTGGAAAAAATATGCAGGCTACTTCTGTACCCCGCACTTTGTGATAAATAAGATAAAGAGTATCTAAAACACCTATTAATCCGCAAATATATAAAATTGTTATTATATTCATACTCAAATTATATCACTCTGATTTTATGAAAAAATAAATGGCATAATCAAAAGGGCGAGGAAGATATACATCCTCCTCACCCTGCAGTTTCCCGTTTTTCGTACTGTCGTTCGAATTATTGCACCGCGCGAAGAGACACGTATACATCAGGACTCGTTGGCGGCCTCAAGTACGGTGGATCCTCCCAAAGCTCGGCCTCGATGACGTAGTACGCCACATCAGCGCCGAACACTTGCCGAACCTCTGTAACACAGTGATTGAATGTCTTCGTTAACATTCCGCTTACGTGAATCTCCCCGCCCTTGCGAAGCCACTTCCCACTAGCGACGAGCAGGATGTCCTTCGGCTTCACCCCAACCAACAAGCGAACGTCTTTGTACAGAGTAATTTTTTGACCAGACATGCGACTCTCCCCTGCATATTCTGGCATCTACCCTACTACTTGTAGTGTTTTTTTCAAACAAATTTGCGGAGGCGGAAGGATTCGAACCTTCGGACCAGTTTCCCGGTCGACTTCTTAGCAGGAAGCCGCATTCGACCGCTCTGCCACGCCTCCGTGTGAGCGAGCTTCAATTTATCATATTTGTGAGTCTTTATCTCTATAAAAAATTTATCACTTTACTTTTTATATTTTTGTGCTATATTACTTACAGTAGTCCCTTACCCTGTGAGACGACAATGCTCCTAAAAGACTGGCTGGACCTCATCATCGAGACTGTGACTCTCGGTGCGTTGGTGCGCGACAAGCACATGGAAATCTTCGAGCACTACCTCGCGATGGTAGAGTTCGAGATCTCCCATGTGTGGAACGACAAGCAGTTGGTCGGAGCGGATTTCGAC
>JBAQOA010000027.1:0-41259 GCA_049304335.1 Minisyncoccia bacterium
ACCCCGAGCGCCCCTTACGGCATGAATTTCGAAAACCAACTTTTTGCAGTTTTTCCAATTTTTCCTGGTCTTTTTAAAATTCCTGATATTGATGCAATAGAAATGGGAACATCATCTTCGCGGTTTAAACCTAAAAAGCAAAGTCCGTATGCAACAGCCCACGATGAATCACGAATATTTTTTTCTCGGTTTCCAATTTCAATGTGTGCAATACGGGAGGGAAGTCTCAACGATGCTTTTGCATAGTCTTCAATCGTCGTGATGCCAGCACCACCACCTGTGATGATAATTCCAGCCGGTAGGAGTTGCGAGCGGCCGATTTTTTTCAAATGTGCTTCAACTAATTCAAATATGTCGGAAAGGCGAGAAGAAATAATGTCATCAAGCTTCTTTTTTGGATAATCGGCGTTTACTAGGCCACCACGTTTTAGCATCTCAGCTTCTTCCAAAGATATTTTCATGCCGAGCGCTATGTCGTGCGTGATGTTTGTAGAACCGATTGGAAAAACTTCTAAAGAAATTGGAATGTTATTTTCAAAAACGGCAATCGAAACAGTTTCAGAACCAATGTTTGCTAATACACAACCAGCCACCCTTTGGGATTTGGTGAGTGTTACAAAGCTTGCTGCAATTGGAGCCGCTGAAATGTCTAGCGTTTCAACACCTGCCTCACCGAGCGCCTCAACCAAATCTCGCAAATGACTTTCAAGACAAGTCACAAAAAGTACTTTGGCCGTTAATTCATTACCGCCCATTCCTATCACTTTTCCATATACAGGTTTTTTATCCACGCTGTATTCGATAGGAATATTGTAAATAATGCTTTTGTTTTGAAGTTCGTTTCGAGCAATATTTTCTTCAGCTGCACGCGCTACTTCTTCCACATCATGCTCAGTTATCTCATTGTCTTGTCGCGCAATAGGGATAGTACCCGTTGAGGTGAGACCAGAAAGGCCAATGCCACCTATTGATACATAAGCAGAATCTATACTAAAGCCAATTTGCTTTTCTGCACTTTCTTTAGCCACACGAACGGCACGGGCTACTTCTGGAATGTTCACCACATAGCCATGTCTAAGTCCTTTTGATTCGGCAGAAACAGCAGCCAAAATAATAGGGGTCTGTGGACCCTTCTCAGCGACAACAATCTTCACTTGAAATGTGCCTATATCAATTCCTACTGCTATGTTTTTTCTTGCCATTTATTTTTAGGTGGACAGGTAGAGGAATTTTGAATTTCTTCAAAAATTTTCTCTCTTGTTCATCCATTCTAGCGCTATGCTCGAGCCCTTTCAAATGGAGTAGTGCGTGGATAAGCATATAAGTGACACAATCTTTCACCGAAAGCTCAAATTTTTTCGCATCTTTTGCAATACTTTCTTTATTCAAAAAAATTTCGCCCGAAGTTTTCGAAAGTGGAAAAGAAAGTACATTGGCAGGCTTGTTTTTGCCACGATACTTTTTGTTTATTTGCTGTGAGAGTTTTGGGGAAGCAAAAACGACTGAAAGTTCGTACTTTTTTGCAAGTATTGCAGAGGCAATACGGGTGATTTGTTTCTTATCTTCTGCCACGCTTTCTTTCAACAACCTTGCCCATTTTTAGGTCTGCCAAGATAGCATCTTTTCTTGAGATTCTTTTTAGAGTTTTCTTTTTCTTAACATTTTCAGAACGATTTCTTTCAGAATATCTCTTTGAGCGTACTTTAGTTAAAACGCCAGAGCCCTGAACTCTTTTAGTGAAGCGACGAAGAGCCGAAAGGTTGTTTTCGGTGGATCCTCTGCTGATTTCTACATTAACTGCCATAGATGCGAAACTTTAGCATATTTATGCTTTATGGGCAATAAGCACTTAGATTTTGCCCTTTTTGAGCACTTTCTTTATATATGCAGGAGCGTTTTCTATCGGCACAGATTCTTGGGCGCGTGTCTCGTTATCTCGTATCACCACTGATTTATCGAGCGCTTCTTTGTGCCCCATAATTATTAAAAATGGTGTTTTGTCCTCTGGACCCATTTGAGTAACTAACTTGTCGCGAGAAATATGGAACATCACAGGAATGCCTGCGAGTCTTAGATTCTCAACAAGCGGGAGAGATAAAAGTTTTGCTGTGTATCCCAATTGCACGAAATGAAATTTTGGGTCGCTCAATTTTTTACGGGTTGCTTTTGTGGTACCACCAGCAACCATCACAGATAAAAACGGAGTTTCTCTTTTTGCCCCCATTTTTCTGGTGAGAGGTGATAGGCGCATACCACGCGCAAGGGTTTCTCCTGTTTCCTCATCTCTTATTTCAAACACAATGTGATTTGCGCACGAACGTGGGGAAATCAAAGATGTGTCCAAAGCGTATGGGATGTTCATTATCTCTATATATTCAATGACCTCCTTGAGTAAATTTCTGCCATTTGGTGAAAGCGTGGCTATTGTCGTTGGGAACCTGTCTACGAATGGCGAATCTTTGTATTTTTTATCAGTTAGAAGTGCAAGAGGGTTGTCTTTAAATATCTTTTTAATTTCTGGTGGCATTAGAGGAGTGTTTTTTCTAGTGAATGATGCAAGTGCGCGGTCAAAATCATTCATTGATTCACGATCTCCGATTGAGCCGAGTGCGATTGTTAAATTTTTGTGTCCTGCTTCTTCAAGTAAAGAAACTGCAGTTCTAATAGCCAGAGCTTCTCCTGCAGAACCAGAAATCCCCATAATGCGAAGAGAAACCATAGCCTTTTTTTTCTCGAACGATGAATGCGAGATGAGCAAAAGCGGGTGGGGAAGCACACTCCAGTTTTCATTTATATATTTTTTGACAAACGCCACATCCTCATCTACAAAAAGCATTGGTTCTTTCTCATCGCCCAAAAGTTCTTTTGCATATTCGCGGTCTTGGCGACTTGGCACGATGGACTCAATAGGAGTAAAACCAAAATATGCTGCTACTTCGTCGGCCTTCAGACTGAATGCTCGTATAGGAAATTTTATGTGTTTTGCTGGGTTCTCTGTGGGAGCAACTTCTTTCTTGTGGAACATAGTATTTATTTAGCGAATGCGCTGAGTGAGCCTGGCATTACACGGATTTTATCTACAGGGAAAAGTGCCAAGACTGGTTTCCCGACAATATTTTTGCGAGGTACAGGACCCCAAAGACGCGAGTCGGCCGAAGCTGCGCGGTTGTCTCCCATGGCAAAGTATTGTCCGTCTTTTAATGTGTAAGTTAGTGTGTCTGTTTTGTTGAAAACCACAAATGGTTCATCAATCTTTATGCCTTCTGGATGTTCGGTGTTTATTATTGTTGTGCCACCTGCAGAAAGTTGCACTGTTTCTCCTGGAAGTCCGATAATTCTTTTAATAAAAAATTGTTTTGGGTCTAGTGGGTAATGAAAAATAATCACATCGCCTCTCTTTGGCTCCTCAAATCTGTATGAAATTTCATCAACAATTAGATATTCGCCGTTTTTAAATGTTGGGTCCATTGAAGAACCGTCAACTAGGTATGGCTGTGCGATGAACATTCTAAAAGGAATAATCACAAAGACCACTATTGCTAAGAAGGAGAGGAGGTCTTTAATCCAAGGCTTTTCGTACCATTTTTGAAAGCCGTTTTGTGCTGATTGAGAGCTAGTTTTAAGAGTATTTTGGTCCATGTTCGCGCCATTGTACTGTGTCTCAAACATAAAGTAAACGCTCGCTTTTGTTTTCGGCGTTCACGCATAACTTTTCCAGCGAAAAAGTTTGCTGTCTCTCAGTTTGCCAAAGTAAAGAGTCCTTCGTGATTACACTCAGGACAGATTGACTTACCATGCTGGCAAACTTCCGAGACGAACGACGAAAACAAAAGCTCGCTCAAAATTCTAGAAACTTCCGATACAATAAATCCTCGCTCTAAAGTTTAAAATAGAATCATTTTAGAGTCTTCGCCGGCCAGCTGATTTATGTGATACGATTTTTGTATGTGGTATGTAATTGGTTTAGGAAATCCTGGGGATGAATATGAAGGCACGCGTCACAACATCGGCCGTGATGTTGTGAGCGCTCTCGCTAAAAAATTTGAACTAAATTTTAAAGAGGAAGGAAAAGCTAAGTCGCACTTTGCAAAGGGTTCAATTGGGAAAAAGCCAAGCACGCTTCTTTTGCCAGATGTTTTTATGAATGAGTCAGGCAAAGTTGCAAAGTTTTATATAAAAAATAAGAAGGACGCTAAAAACCTGATTGTTGTCAGAGATGATATTGATATGGGGCTTGGCACAATGAAGCTAACATTTAATCGTGGTTCAGGAGGGCACAGGGGCACAGAATCCGTCTTGGGTGCTATAAAAACAAGTGAGTTTTATCAACTAAAAATTGGAGTGTTACCACTAACTCCATCTGGAAAAATTAAAAAACCAAAAGGAGATAAAAAAGTGATTGAATTTATTTTGGGTGAGTGGAAAAAAGATGAAGAAAAATTAATCAAGAAAGAAATTAAAAGAGCGGGTGAAGCAATTGAAGCGCTAATCAACGAAGGCTTTGGAAAGTCAGCAAGTAATTTTAATGGATAAAAGCAAAGCCTCAGCTTGTTAAGCTGAGGCTTGTAGTGCTTCGGTGGCACACCGAGCGTCATAGAATGCATTCCTGCTGATTTCTTCAATGCAGGCTATGCACTCAAAATGGCGACGCACCACGTCTGCAAAGATGGCGACATCTGAGGACGGGATGGTGAAGTGCCTGCCGATGAACGACTGTGGCAGACTGTCGAGAAAGAGCCTATTGAGCTCTTTGGGACGTGTCCAAATCGACACCATACTGTCTTTCGTCGTCATGTGCTTGATGAGGGAAAAGGCATCAGAGATAGCCTTAACCTTCTGACCGATGACAGGGAAGTCGTCAGGGTCAGCCCACGGCGAGATAAGCGCGTATCGGTGAAAGCTTTGGTGCAGTTGCCTCTCATCTACGATACCTCCCACCAACATCCTGAAATTTGGATGCCGATTGAGGTATGCAAGTCCTGCGATGTAGAAGAGCACGCTTTGCACACCTCTGTCCGTACTACCGCATCCAATCATAGGTTCTCCAGTGAGCTTCTGCAGAGAATCTACATTTTTTTAGAATTTAAGCAACTAAAAAACTGCACCCATCTCGAGTACAGTTTTTTAGTTTAATTACTTAAGCCTCAATAAAGCTAAGTGTCATCTTCTGTTCTTTTGGATCAAAAGTTGAAATCTTAAAGTTATAAACTTTTCCAAGTCCAAGCTTTTCTCGAAGTTTTTCTTCAGTTCCAAATTCAGAAACATGCACGAGACCCGCAACACCTTCCTCGATAGAAGCCAAGGCACCGTGCTTGTTAAATTTGATTACAACACCCTTTACAGAATCACCCTTTTTGTATTTCTTTTCAGCGTCAGACCAAGGGTTTGGTTTTAATGCTTTGATAGAAAGAGAAATCTTTCCGTCTTTTATTTCAATTACTTTTACCTTTACACGATCACCAACTTTGTAAACAGAGCGAGGATTCTCAACTAATGACCAATCCATTTCTGAAATGTGTACTAATCCTTCTAATCCTTCCTGAAGTTTTACAAAGATTCCGAAATCTACTGCGCCAGTAACTTCACCTAGTACTTCATCGCCGACAGAATATTTCTCTACCATGTCGCTCTTTGTTTTCTCGTTTTCGCCCTTTTCAGAGAAAATGAGTTTCCCTTCCTTAGGCATTGCTGCAATCATTGTGACTATAAAGTGTTCACCAACGAATTTTCTAAGTTCATCCAAGATTTTATCTTTATCACCATCTGCTACACGTGGGTAATGGTCCTGCTTTAGTTGTGATGCAGGTAGAAAGCCTTGTATTCCTTGCCATTGCAAGATGAGACCGCCTTTGTTTGCGTCAACAACGGCCAAATCAAATTGCTTCTTTTCTTTAATAGCTTCATCTGCTTCTGCCCAGATTTGAGCCTGTCTTGCTTCCTTAAGAGAAATTTCAATGTAACCTTCAGGGTTATCAAAGCCCACAACTTTTCCTGCAATTGTGTCGCCAACATTTAGATTCTTAATAATGTCGCGTGCTTGCAAAAATTCTCTTCCGAAAATTATTCCAGTACCAAAAGGGGATAGGTCAATATAAACCGCCGCCTTTTCGATGCCGATTACTTTTCCTTCAATTATGTCTTCAGCAATTGGAGGAACAGGAGAATCAGCAACAATTTTATGCATTGCTGAATCTGCTTTTAATTCCTTATTCATTTTTGAATCCCACGATCCCCCGTGAGATAAGCATTTTTAACTCTTATCTAAACTCTGATGTGAGATAGTATTTAAATTTTTTGGAACACTACTTAAATTTACTATCTCACGGGGGGATTACGCGAGTTATTAATGGTTATTTCTATTAATCACCCGTCTTTCGAAGGGCACGGGAATAGTACAAGAGAAATGGCCGACCCGCAAGTGTGGGGTCGGCCATTTGTTTCTCACAAGAGTTAGTGCGGGTTCTTTCGCCTAAACTCCCGCTGGAACTCCACGCGTCTAACCGTGGCGACGGAGTCCACATACTTCTTGAACTTCTTGCAGGTGGAATCCGGGACCGCCTCGCCGCGTTCCCACAGCGTGGGGATTGCAGTGAGGCCGACTGATGTCGGCTCGACATCGCAGGGCGCCATTGTGCCAGCGGAGTGCTTGTTCTGCACTTCGTCGTACTTGAGCGCGCCAAATGTTATGGCGATGAGGAGAAACAGTATCAGCGTAACTACGCGCACGAAAAACTCCTATGTGAAGAGGGAAGGTACAGCAGACAATATTATAACAAATATTCTCGGGAATAGCAAATACGGAATTTTTATATAAAAGAAGAGCCCCTCGCTGCAAAGCGAGGGGCTAGGCTTCTAAGCCTTCTGTGTTTTTCTACCTTACACCGTCTCGACCGGTGTGGTAGTGAAAATGTTCACAATCCATCCTGTGAGGCCGGGCGGCCTAGAGTCGAGAGTAGAACCTCGGCGCGACCGGCGAAATTCCCGCAGCGTTGTCCGTCATCGAGAAGACGTCGGAACATCGCAGGTAGAACGCGTTCTCCGTAGGTGTCGCGTTCCGATTCGCAGGGCTGGCCGCCACCTCACGGGGCGGCCGGTCGAGCGGCATGATGTTGCTGTAGCTTTTCCCCGAAAGGGGCCCCCAGGTCGATGCCGTGGCGTACGTGGTCGACGAGCAGCAAAGGTTGGTCTGCTGCTTGGCGGGCGGGCCGGTGTCGTAGAACGGCGTGGAGCCGTTCTCGGCGACAGGGGCTTCGACCGTCACGTCCAGCGTGCCGAGCGTGTTCTCAGCCTGGGCGGGCTTCTTGGCTGCCCAGCTGACGTCAACCGTCGTGGCGCTCGTGAGCGCGAAGCTCACATCGTACGGCGCAGCGAGGGGCGACTTCTGGCTGACCTGCTTGACCTTCGCTTCGGCCGCGTTGGCCGTGGGCGGTGCCATGGCGCCGGTCATCGCGATGGCGAAAATCGCCACCATGATGGGGTGCATGGTCTTGCGGGGCATCATCATGCGGGCCTCTCGGCTCAGGTGATGGTGTTGGTAAAGTACTATCTGCCCTCAGGCAGGTAGTACCCACCGAGGAAAGGACATTATAGGAAATGGTTTTTTACTTGTCAATAGTCAGAATTTGTGGTGAAAAAAGTGGCTAAAATAGGCCATATTATGCTATAATAGGAGTATGGTAATCACATATCACGGCTTGGAATTTTTCAAAGTTACTTTTGGAAATACCACAATTGCTTTTAATCCGATCTCAAAAGATTCAAAAATAAAGGGTCCAAGATTTGGTGCAGATGTTGCTCTGATTTCTGTAAAAGATAGAGATATGAATGGCGCAGACGCTGTTACTCGCGGAGAAAAAGAAACTTTTGTAATAAATGGACCCGGCGAATATGAAATCGGAGGACTTACCGTGAAAGGCTTCGCATCAAAATCTGAATATGGAGGCGAAGAAAGAATGAATACAATTTATTTGGTCAATTTGGAGAATATGAATTTGTGTTTTTTGGGCGCGCTTGCGCACAAGGATTTAGACCCAAAAGTTTCTGAGGAGTTGGAAGATATCGATGTACTTTTCACACCAATTGGTGGTGAGGGCGTAATGTCTGGCGCGGAGTCATATAAAATGGCTGTTAAGTTGGAGCCAGCATTGATTATTCCTATGCACTATGACGATAAGTCTTTGAAAGTTTTTCTGAAGGAAGCTGGCGCAGAGAAAACTTCACCAATAGACAAATTAACTCTCAAGAAGAAAGACTTGGAAGGCAAAGAGTCTGACGTGGTTGTTCTAAAGGTAGAATAAAATGACTGGTATTACAGAAAAAACATTGAAAGCAATTGAAACCGCTCGCACCAAATCAGAGGCCGCTAGGCATACAATTGCGTTATTGATTGCTGGCGCATTTACTTTTATTGTTTTTTTGATTTGGATATTTGTTTTGCTTCCATTTAGATTAGATAGCAACGCGCAAGTGGCTGACACGACAAGCAATTCTCCATTTTCTGCACTAATGGCCCAAGTCAATGGAGCATATGGTGATTTGGTAGAAAATATTAACGGACAACTTAAAAAAATAAACAGTTCTGACACGCCTTCATTGCAAGATAGCTACAACCGGATAAAATCCAATGTACAAGAGGACACTCAAAATCCAAACTAAATAAATCCTGTAGTAGAAAATGGTATCCGAGGTGTGCTACAAAACATAAACACTATGACAAAACAACAATTAAAAGGTATCTTAATAGAAAACGGTAACTTGCTCGGCTAGAGCAATACCATTTTTCACTATCAAGATGAAAAAGGAACCAGAAAAAGAAAAAATAATCGAGAGAGCAGAAGGTGCTGGCGTTGTTTCGCGCTCCATTGTTACGGAAATGAAGGAGTCGTATTTGGACTATGCAATGAGCGTTATCACAGCTCGTGCGCTTCCAGATGTTCGTGATGGTTTGAAACCAGTGCATCGAAGAATTCTTTTTGCCATGCATGAAATGGGTCTTACTTCATCCGCAAAGTTTCGAAAATCAGCAACAGTAGTAGGAGAAGTTTTGGGTAACTACCACCCACATGGTGATGCCGCTGTGTATGATTCCATGGTAAAACTTGCGCAAGATTTTTCTACGCGCTATCCGTTAGTTATCGGTCAGGGAAACTTCGGTTCTGTTGACGGCGATCAGGCTGCCGCTTACAGATATACAGAGGCAAAAATGTCTAAACTCTCTGGTGAAATCTTAAGGGATATTGAAAAAGACACTGTAGATTTTCGTCCAAACTATGATGGAAGAAAAATGGAACCAACTGTAATGCCTTCTACTGTTCCTAACCTGCTTTTAAACGGCACATTAGGTATTGCCGTTGGAATGGCAACAAATATTCCTCCACACAACATAAAAGAAGTCGCTGAAGCGGTCTCATATTTTGTAGATAACGGCGATGCTTCCACAGAGGATTTGATGCAATTTATAAAAGGTCCGGATTTTCCAACGGGTGGTATTGCATACAGCGAAAGCGATATTCATCATGCTTATACAACTGGTCGTGGAGGAGTTGTGGTACGTGGCGTAGCAGAAATTGTAGAAAGTAAACTCAATCAGTTTCAAATAATTATTACCGAAATACCTTACCGTGTTAACAAATCAGTTTTAATTGAAAACATTGCGAATTTAATTCACGAGAAAAAAATTGAGGGCATTCGTGACATGAGAGATGAATCTACCAAGGACATCCGTATTGTTATAGAACTCAAATCCGGCTCACAGCCACAAAAAGTTTTAAACTCTTTGTATAAACATACTCAATTAGAAGAAGCATTTCATTACAACTTGGTAGCAATAGTAGATGGTGTACCACAAACATTGGCACTCTCAGACATCATCGGAGAATTTGTGAAGCATAGAAAAATTGTAATCAAGCGCCGAACTGAGTTTGATTTAATGAAAGCAAAAGACAGAGAGCACATTTTGCTCGGCCTCAAAAAAGCGCTAGATCACATAGATAAAATCATTGCGCTCATCAGAAAATCTAAAGATGTAGAGACAGCGAAGCTTGCCTTGATGAAGGAATTTAAATTTTCGGAGAAACAGGCTGTTGCAATTCTCGAAATGCGTTTGCAAAAACTTGCTGGACTTGAAAGACAAAAAGTGGAGGACGAATTGAAGGAAGTACAAGCACTTATCGCTGAATTGGAAAGTATTTTGGCTTCATCAAAAAAAGTTTCAGCAATAATCAAAAAAGATATGGAAGACGTCATTGCTACTTATGGCGATGATAGAAGAACAAAACTTGTTAAACATGCTGCAAAATCATTTTCAGTAGAAGATTTGGTGGCGGAAGAAGAACAAACACTCGTTTTAACTGCAGGTGGCTATGTAAAAAGAACAAAACCAGAAGAATATAGAAAACAAAAGCGTGGCGGCGTGGGAGTTATTGATTTAGATACAAAAGAAGAGGATTTTGTAACAAACATTTTATCGGCCTCAACACATTCCGACTTGCTATTCTTTTCAGATAAAGGAAAAGCTTACCAATTAAAAATGTTTGAACTTCCTGAAGGAAAGCGAGCCACGAAAGGTAAATCCATTGTGAACTATTTGGCTATTAGCGAAGATGAACGCATTACTTCAATCCTTCCTGTACCGAAAGAAACAAAGGCTCAAGAAGACACTTCATTGCTTATGGTCACAAAAGGTGGAATCGGTAAAAGAGTTTCAGCTGCTTCGTTTGCAGATGTGCGCTCGTCAGGAATTATTGCAATCAAACTTGATAATGGCGACAAGTTGCAATCAGTTTCAATATCAAGAAAGGGCGATACAGCAATTTTGGCAACAAGCGAAGGACAGTCCATACATTTTTCAGAAAATGATGTGCGCGAAATGGGTAGAACAGCAGGAGGTGTGCGCTTGATACATCTAAAGGCAAAAGATTTTGTCGTTGGCGCAAGAGTTATTCCAAAGGCTGACAAAGAAAGAGCACAACTACTAACAGTTGCTCAAAACGGTTATGGAAAAAAGACTCCACTTGATGAATATAAAGTGCAAAAAAGAGGGGGCTCGGGTATCAAAACAGCTCAAGTAACAGCCAAAACAGGAAAAGTGATGTCTGCCTCAATTGTTCTATCTGATGAGGAAGAATTGGTGACAATTTCTAAAAAGGGACAAATTATTCGTGTGGGTACGGACGAAATTCCATCTCTCGGCAGACAAACTCAAGGAGTAAGAATCATGAAATTGAGAGAAGGGGACTCACTTGCTTCGGCAGTTTGTCTATAAAAGACGTTCGGGTTTGTTATTTAGGAATCAGCTACAACTCGGATAAGCGCCAATCTACACTCGCTCGGAATTTGTATGATGTATCATACAAATTCACTCACTTCGTTTGATTGTAAAATTTAAAAATAACTAAGCTACATTACGAAAAACATCAAAACTCGCTACGCTCAAACAGTTGATGTTTTTCTATTTCGCTAAATTTATTTTGAAATATCCTCGCGAGCTTCCTAAATAACAAACCCTCACTTTAAAGTCAAAAATGCAGCCAAAAATGTTGTAATATATAAGAGTATGCAAATGAGCAAATTTCAGCTCGCTGTTCTTATTATATTTGGCCTCTGTATTGTTGGCGGTATTATGGCTTTTTCCGTATATAGAGGCTCGGGTGCTACCACCACAGACTTATCTATTTGGGGCACAGTTCCCACAGATTCTTGGAACAGTTGGTATGGCACAAGTCCAATTTACCAAGATCGCCTTTACAGAATTACATACACGTATATTCCTGAGGCAAATTTTGATCAAGAATTAGTCAACGCAATTGCCGAGGGTAGGGGGCCGGATATTGTTTTTACATTTCATGACCGCATATTGAAAAACCAGGCAAAATTATTGCCTATACCTTTTTCGTCTTTTTCGCTTAGAGATTATTTGAGTACCTTTATTGATGGCTCTACTGTACTTACAAGTAGCACTGGCGAATGGGGAGTACCATTAGTGGTAGATCCACTTGTGCTTTATTTCAACAAGGATATTTTTGTAAATTATTCTCTTGTTCAGGCTCCACAAATTTGGGAGCAGATGTATTCGCTTGCTCAAGGAATGACTATCAGAGACAAAAACACTGGAAATATTATTCAAGCCACTATTCCACTTGGTGCCTACAACAATGTTTTACATGCAAAAGAAATTCTTTCAACCCTAATTATGCAAGCTGGTGGTGCGTTGGTTCAGGATTCAAACAATTACATTAGCGCAACACTTAATGAGTCATTTGGTTTGTCATACTCTCCCGCCAATGCGGCCTTACTATTTTTCACGGAGTTTTCAAATCCCGCGAAAATTTTCTATACATGGAACCGTTCACTTCCGGATTCACTTACCGAATTTGCGGCGGGCGATTCCGCAATGTTTATTGGTTTTGCATCTGATTATCAAAAAATTAGAGATAAAAACTCAAATCTGGCATTCGATGTTTCGTTCTTACCACAATCATCAACAGCAAAAAGAGCAATAACTTACGGCAGGATGTTATCTCTCGCTGTAACTAAGGGTAGTACTAAATCAACGCCAGCATTTGGGGCAATTTTCGAAATGATGTCTGCACAATCAGTTCAGAACTTGGCAAATGTGCTTAGACTTCCTCCTGTAAGGCGTGATTTACTCAAAACCAGACCATCAGACCCATTTATAGCGGTGTTTTATGACTCGGCAATTCAGTCAGTAGCATGGAAGGATCCAGACACAGAAAAAACAAACATAATTTTTCAGAATATGATTGATTCAGTGATTTCTGGGAGAGCGCGTGTAGAGGATGCCACAAGAAATGCGCATGATGAACTTAAGAAGCTTATAGATAGCCTCACTCCGCAATTACCAGCGACACAGTAAATTTCATAAATTATATGCGAAGAATTTTAGATAAAAAAATAAAAGCAAGATTAGAGATTTATTTTTTAATACTCACACTAGCTCTAATAGCCCTGCCTTTTTTTGCTAGTGCCCAAGTTAGTGACCCAGCTAATAGTGGAAGCCGGTTTTGGAAACCCCTGATTATTTGTGGAGAAATAAATAATCCATGTAATTTCGGAAAATTAGTAGAACTAACAAATAATATAATCACTGACCTAGTAGTTATTTCTTTCCCATTGGCAGCCTTGTCTTTTGCTTGGGCTGGTTTTCTTATATTGACCTCTGCAGGCAATATGGCAAAAGTAAGCCAAGGTAAGGCAATCCTACTAAAGGTCGGTACCGGATTTGTGATAATACTGTCTGCTTTTCTAGTTGTATCATTTATAATAAGTACATTCGTAAATCAAAACAGCATAATAAATATTATTCAAACGAGATGATAAACGCTAAATTAAAAAACCGATTAGCAACAGCAGGACTATTAGTAGTTTTATTTCTCGCTTTTATTATTCCGGTAGCAAGCGTTCTTGCTCAGCAGGGCAATAACACGACCGGAGGAACAACCGGTAATAACACAACTGGTGGAACAACAGGCAATACAGGAGGAGATACTCAGTCAACGGCTTTGAATTTCAAGATTGAGAATCCATTTAAGTTGGGCAATTCACTTAATGGAGTAATAGACGCAGTGCTAAACAATGCGGTTATTCCTTTGGGCGGCATTGTTGTGATTATAATGATTATTTATTCCGGATTTTTATTTGTTACTGCAAGAGGAGACGAAAGTCAATTATCAACAGCCAAAAAAACTCTTTTGTATGCGGCAATTGGAGCAGCGATACTTCTGGGCGCCGTAGCAATAGAAAAAGCCATAGAGGGCACTATCAATGCACTTAGATAAAAAATACAATTTTTTTGCAATAAGTTTTGTCTTACTAATTTTGAGTATGTTTGTCGTGCAAACTGTATTTGCGCAGCTTCCATTCGGTAGCCCAATTCAATCAGGAGGTACAGCAACTTCAGGCGGTGTAATTAAAACTGGAGATACTACTCACGCTGGTGGAAGCACAAATTCAGGCGGCTCAGTACAGACTGGTGGTTATGTTCCTGGTTATGGTGGCCTTATTTACTCTGGCGGAAAAATAATTGCAGGTGGTACAACAACTAAAGCAAGCGCACTTTCCAACCCGAGCGCACTCTCTAATCCAACAGGAACAATTGGTGCAGGGGGTTTGTCGCCGTCGATTATTACTCCTTCAGTAAGTCAAACAAACAACGGGACACCACAAAATCTGAAGCAGTTTATCAGTTTGATGATTGGAATTATTCAACTGTTGATTCCAGCGATAGGACTGATGTCTATTTGGATATTCTTTAAGGGCTTGGCAGGTTTTATTTTGCATTCAGGTGATGTGACAGCAGTAGCAGAGGGAAAACAGCTAATGTTGTGGGGAATAATTGCCATTTTTGTGATGGTTTCTGTGTACGGCCTAATAAGTATTCTTTATGGCACTTTGTTTGGTGGTGTCATAAAACTGCCATTACTACCATAATTACAAATATGGCTTATAAAAATATAAAAATAATTTTGTTGCTAGTGCTACTCGTGCTTTCACCGTTACAAATATATGCAGCAACATCGAGTTCGGTGCCAGTATGTTCGAATACGAATGTCCAAGGAATAATAGCCTGTGTAATTGGTTTGTTTACGAGATTGATTCCTATTACTGCGAGTTTTGCGTTACTTTTCTTTATGTGGGGTGTATCCAAAATACTCAGGGCACAGGGAGATACAGGAAAAATAGAAGAGGGTAGAAGGACAGCTTTTTGGGGCATAATTGCACTCTTCATCATTATTTCTTTGGGGGGCATAGTGGTTTTTTTACAGCAGGATTTAATAGGCGGACTAAAAAATACAGTTTTTCCTTGATATCCCCAAACACTGTAAGCAGTAAATTATGTGGGTTATAATAGAATTCGAACCTATAAATTGAGAGGTTTTAAGAATTAATAAAAGTTTCAAAAAGTATGAAAAAACTTATTACAGGTGCGTTGGGATTTGCATTGCCAGCTGTAGCTTTGGCTCAGACAGCACCAAATCTGAACTATGTTGAACAGTTGTTATCAAGTATTTCAAGATTGGTTAATACAGCATTGCCAGTTATCGTAGCAGTAGCACTTTTGTTCTTCTTCTACGGTCTAGCAAAATTCATTCTCGCATCAGGTGGAGATGATGATGCTAAAAAGGCAGGTAAACACATCATGGTTTGGGGTATTGTTGCTCTGTTCGTGATGGTTTCAGTTTGGGGTCTAGTTGCATTCTTGGGTCAAGCACTAGGAATTCAGCAAGGTCAATCACTACCAAACGTGCCTTCAGTTAACCAAGTACGATAATTTAATTTAGGAATTTCTATTTGTGGAAACATTCATTAGGAAAGTGGACGCGGCTATTTTAAACCCGATTATTACCCTCGGCTTTGCGATAGCGATGCTTGTATTCTTGTGGGGTATATTCGAGTTTGTGAGAAATCCTGCGGATGTAGAGAATAGAAAAAAAGGACAGAAAAATATTCTCTGGGGATTGGTAGGCTTAACGATTATGTTTGGAGTGTCAGGAATAATCAGAATAATTGCTGCCACATTCGGAATTTCTCTTCCACACTTTCTCTTCCCATAGAAATAAAAAATTAAATCGAAAAGGCCTCGACAATTCGTCGAGGCCTTTTCGTTTCATCTTACTTCTTGTTGCAATCCGCGCCGTATACGCGGGGCGTCTGAGCCACGATCACGCGCCCATCCTGTGGGAGCGTGAATCTGAGACTGTCGACAGCGCCGATGTCCGTCGCGTCGCCTCGGGTCAGGACCTTGTACTTCTCGCCGCGGCCCGTTTCCACGGTTGCCGTGTCGAGCTGCTTCGTCAGGTACGAGACCTTGAAGGAGCACTTGTCCGGATTGAGCCGGAACCAAACGCTCGGCTCTCCTGACTCGAGGTCAGCAGAGCTTACCTGCGGCTCCGGAGGACTGTCCTTGGTGGAGGGCGCCAGCGTGGCGCTCTTCTTCGTCGTGTCGGCGCTCATTTGCGATGAGCAGCCGCCGCTCGTCTTGCAGTTGGGCAGGCCGTACTTCTTGATGCTGTAGCCCACCGCGAACACGAAGAGCATGATGGCAATGACCGCGAGAAGCGTCCGTGCCAACTGCCCGCCGTGCTGGCTGAACCAGTTGCCGATGCGCTGTCCGACGGACTGCGTGTTCGGCTGGCTGGGCGCCATGGGCGTCCAGAGGAGCGAGAAGAGGAACGACCCGAGGTCCCATGCGAGCATGAAGGTGAAGAACCACCAGCAGCCGGTTACCGGCCACAGGAGTCCCGTTCCGGCGGTAAGAACCGCGAGGATCAACCAGTAGATAAGCATTGAGCTTTCTCCGAGGGGTTTTGAAGCGTGATGAAACGATGTGATGTACTTATATCTGGGTACTGATAGAAGTATAGCATACTGGCCACCCATTGTCAAGCACTAAAATCCAACCCATATGCGTAGGTTTTACTTAGTAATTTTGTATTAATTACAATACATTTTCGTCGTTCGGATTAAATACAAAAGTAAACTTTTGTGCCGAATCCTCACTTCTCACTGTGCCGAGGAGAGGACTTGAACCTCCACCCCTTGCGGGACTTGCTCCTAAGGCAAGCGTGTCTGCCATTTCACCACCTCGGCATATTTATAGCTTACATGTTTAATTACTAAGCTTCTACTGCTTGTCGTCACGAATCACTAAATGTTTTGTTCTTCCAGACAAAACATTCAAGTGTTCGCGACCCCGGCTCGCAATTCCGATCTTTGCGGAATATAGCTCCGCCTCGGACAAGTGCGATAAAAATGTCGCAGACATTTTTCTGCCTTGTCCGCCCACTAGGGTTCGAACCTAGGACCTTATCCTTAAGAGGGATCTGCTCTACCAGCTGAGCTATGGGCGGAATACAAAAATATTAACAGATTTTGGCTTAATTAAAAACCGTTCTTCGCTAATAGAGCTTCTCGAAAATATAGGAGAACCTTTTCGATTCCCAAGCAAAAACAAATAAATTTGTTTTTTGTGTCGGTTACAACACACCTGCGTCGTTCGCGCCCAATAAGTTAGCAAGCTTTCTTACTCGGCGCTCTCTCCTTGTTGTGCCCCGGGTGGGAATCGAACCCACATCCCTTGCGAGACACGATTTTAAGTCGTGCGCGTATACCAGTTCCGCCACCGGGGCAAACATTGACCTACCTATTTTTACATACTCTCGCATTTTTGAGAAAAAAGCTATAATCAACAGATCGGCGTAGTGGCGAAGTGGTAACGCAGCGGTCTGCAAAACCGTTATGCAGGGGTTCAATTCCCCTCTACGCCTCAGATTAGATTTTCAACAGCCACACGATTTTTCTCACCTTCATCAATCTTGAAATCGAATGACGGCATTCTCATAACTTGGCCGTGTTCTTGTACATATTCTGAAAATCCTTTTTTATTATCTGACAAAAAGTCCATAGCTTTTTTTTCTTCTGACTCAGGTAAAACAGAAACTAAAATAGTTATGTGCCTTCCAGAGTCAGACAATTCGGAACGAGTGACGGTTATAAGAGGAGACAGAGGCCCCTCCTTGGATATAAAAGCTGCCGCTAAGTGCTCTAGTGCGCTTGTTAATTTTTCTTTTCTAAAATTGTATGTAGAAAAAGTCATTTTATTGTGTCACTTCAAGTTCAAATGCTTGTATTTCATCGCCCACTGCGATTTCCATTTTTGTCTCTATCATCGCCCCAAATTCTCTCCCTTCAATAGCCTCATTAATTCGCTCTTTTAAATATTGAAGTTCTTTTATCTTGCCAACTGCAATTTTCGTCTCGCGTCTCAAAATGTTTACCTGTGCATTTAATTTAATTGTTCCTGAAAGCACCTTTCCTCCGACCACTTGTTTGTCTTTGTTCTTGCTAAATATTCTGACGATCTTTCCTGTGCCGGTGATTGTTTCCACAGTAATTTTTGGGGCACGGTTTTCAATTTCAGCAAAAACTTCCTCAATTAATTTATAAATAATGTCATTTGAAATTATTTTTATAGATAATCTCTCCGCAAGAGATTTAGCAGCAGGGTCACTACCTATATGAAATGCAACTAAAATGCTTTCCTTGTCACTTTGAGCACTTTTAACATCTCCTTCATTTATGTTTCCAATGCCGGCAAGAATTATTTTTGGCGCAACTCTTTCATGGGTAAATTTAGCAATTTCGTATTTCAATGCTTCCAAACTTCCTGAAGTATCAGCTCGTAAAATAAGTGGGATTTGTTTCTTTTCACTGTCGGCCACATTGTCTTCTAATTTTGAAATGATTTCTTTTTGTGAGGCTTCTATAGCTTCATCTTTGCTTTCGTAAACTAAAAATTCCGAACCGACAATTGGTGCATCGCTCCAACCAATGATTCTGACTGGAGAACCAGCATGAACTGTTTCTACTTGCTTGCCCAAAAAGTTTTCCACCATCCTAAGCGGTGTGAAGGCTCCCATAGTTGCCGCAAAACCTTTTTTAACTAAAGTGCCATTTTTCAATATTGCAGTTGCTGTAACGCCTTTCTTTGGGTCTCTGTGAGATTCAATTACAACACCTCTTGTGATACTTGGATTTTCATCACGAATATTATTTACGTCAGCGATTAAAAGTATTGTATCTAAAAGGTCTTTGACGCCCTCGCCAGTTTTGCCCGAGGCCGCTACCCATGGGATATCTCCTCCATATCCTTCAACATAAACACCCGCTTCTGCTAAAGATTGTTTTGCCAATTCAATGTTTGCACCTGGCCTATCTATTTTTGTAAAAGTAACAATAAAAGGAAGTTCATTATTTAGAATCCACTGTATTGCTTCTTTTGTCTGTGGCTTTACACCGTCTTCAGCGGACACTACTAGTATTGCTATATCAGCCGCTGACGAACCAGACGAACGCATGGATTTAAAAGCTTCGTGTCCCGGGGTGTCGATAAAGGTGATAGTCCTTTTCGTGCCCTCATTAGAAATTTCTGCCTCGTAAGCAGAAATGTGTTGAGTGATACCGCCCGCTTCTTTGTCTACCACATTGGTAGTTCTAATAAAGTCTAGAAGTGTAGATTTTCCGTGGTCAATATGACCCATAATGACAACAACTGGAGGTCTTTTTGTATTTTGGTTTGGCATTGTATTTTTTGGGTAGTCATTTAAGAAATAAATTTCTTAGCTTCATCAACTATATCCCTTTCTTCTGGAGTTAGCTCGACCTCACTTGAAATGAAATTTTTAATTGGTTTAGCAAATACACTCACTCTATCTCTGGTGGTGAGAGTAGAGAGCATCACACCATTTCCTTCTTCAGATAAAAGTGCTGTTGAGTGTGATTGCAGTCCACCTTCTCCAGTGCCCTTGAACGGATTGTAGCGTTTTGAAAAAGCGATTTGGGTTGATCTTTTTACTCTTTTTTCAAGAATATTTATGTATTCAGTCAATTCTTTTTGAAATTTTTGTAGCTGCGAGAGATCATCTAGTACTTTGTTGGCAGTATTCTCAAATGAAATACCAGAACCAGCTCTGAAAAATTTACTTACTCGGACATAAATAAGCACAGTGAAAACAAGAGAAATCAGGGTAATTCCGAGGGCCAAGAGTGAGAACATTTCAGGGTTTATCGTCATTAGTTTTGAATTATTGCATTTTTGACACTTTTAATCAAAACTAGGCTCGTCAGAAGTTTTGTGTTTATCTAGATATAAAAAGTAGGACGATGCTTAAAAAAGAAATTTATCTTGACTATGCCGCCTCTACGCCGATTGATTCGCGCGTCTTAAGCGTGGTCAAAAAAACAGAAAAGAAGTTTTGGAAAAATCCTAGCTCACTTCATAGCGGGGGAGTTGAAGCGTTTAAATATTTAAATTCATTAAGGACGGGTATTGCGGAAGTATTGTTTGCTCATTCAGATGAAATATTTTTTACATCAGGCGGGACAGAGTCAAACAACTTGGCCATCAGAGGAGTATTAAAAAGTTTTGAGAATAAATCGGCCTCTGTTTTAGTTTCGGCAATTGATCACTCATCAATTATTGAAACTGTGAAATCTTTAGATAAAAAAATTAAGGTAGTTTTTCTGCCCGTGACGGAAACCGGGAAAATAAGTACCGAATTTCTAAAAAAAGAATTGCTAAAAAAGCCAACACTGTTGTCTTTCGGATATGTAAATGGGGAAATTGGCACAGTTCAGGATGTAAGAGAAATTATGAAAATGGTTCGCCATCACAGAAAGGTCAATAAAACCGCCACGCCATATGTACACATTGATGCTACACAAGCTGCGAATGTCTTTTCCTGTGAAGTGCATAAGTTGGGCATAGATTTGATGACGCTAGACGGTTCAAAAATATATGGTCCAAAGGGCGTGGGCATGCTTTTTATAAGGAGAGGAGTGCCAGTGGCGCCCATTGTTTATGGCGGAGGACAGGAACAGGGTAAAAGATCAGGTACAGAAAATCTGCCAGCCATTTCAGGCTTTTATGAAGCGTTACGATTAGCGCAAAAGGATAAAGAAAAAAACTTTAAATCTCTAAAATCCCTGCAGAGCAATTTCATAAAAAGTGTTTTATCAAAAATTCCACAAAGCGCTTTAAATGGCCCTGTCGAAGTCGGAGAAAAACCAGATTATGCTTATCGACATCCTGGAATAGCGAGCTTTTGTTTTGCGGGCGCTGATGCAGAGCAGGCGGTTCTGATTTTAGATTCTTTTGGAATTGCAGTGTCGCCATCTAGCTCTTGTCAAAATTTGGCCGAGAGGTCGAACTCTTATGTGGTGGAAGCGCTTAGCCATAGTTCTACGGGCAATAAATCTGGAGGAAATGCAAAAGATAAATGTGCACTCTCATCAATTCGTTTTTCATTTGGTAAGTTTAGTAAAATTTCTGATTTGAAATATGTGGTTAAATGTTTGAAGAAGGCAGTAGATGATTCAAAAGGAAAAAAGATTACACTTTTGTAAAATGTTGTTATAATACGAGAAGTTATGGAAGCTCTAACAAAGACACAGCTAATACTTTTAACACTTCTTATCTCTTTTGTTACGTCTATCGCGACGGGCATTATGACGTCTTCGCTTTTACAAAGCGCCCCCACAAATGTTACCCAGACAATAAATAGAGTAGTTGAAAGGTCTATTGAAAGAGTTTCTGATTCAACTGGCACAAAGGAAGTTCAAATTGTTTCTGAAGATGACAGAGTTATCAGTGCAATTCAGAAAAACCAGAGCTCTTTAGTGAGAATAAAACAGGTTATACAAGATGGTACTACAGCTTTTTATGCTCTTGGCGTTATCACATCAAAGGATGGAGAAATCTTGGCAGAGTACACACCAAATTTTTCAAATCAAACGTTATTTTCAGCACTTTTTAGTGATGGCACGATTACGAATCTCGCTGTGCAGAAAGTTTTACCAGATTTTGGCGTAGTTGTATTTAAAGCTGCAGCTGTTCCTGCAAGCGGTGTAACTGTTGCAACCTTTACTAAATCAATGCCAAAACTTGGTCAAACGGTGATAGTCCTTGAAGGTCAAAGTGATAACTACACTCTTGTAGGCAGAATCACAAATCTTCAAGGCGAATCAACAACCACACCAAGAACAATTGAAACTGATTTTGCTAATTCAAAGGGCACATCTGGTGCGCCACTAATCGATCTTACTGGTGACATTTTAGGCATAAGGCGCTCGGATGTAACTTCTGGAAACGCATTTACTTTTTCACAATTTTTCCAAAAATCAATCGCAAGGTAATGGATTGACTGTGCGTGCTTTTTAATTGTATTCTATAGCCCCAATGCCACCATTTCAGCAATTTACAACCAAAGCGAAAGAGGCCATACAGAAGGCCCATGAGCTTGCTATTGAAAGGGGACAAAATCATGTTAATCCTATGCATCTTTTGGCTGCATTAGTGACACAAGATGAATCAACAGTCAGTCTAATTTTGGATAGGCTAAACATTGATTCTATTCTTCTAACAGATTCGATTTTAGAATCACTAGAAAGCTCTGGGGGAACACAGACGCTATCATCTTCATATCAAATTTATTTAACGCCAGAACTGGCACAAATTTTAGATGGTGGTATGAAGGTTGCGAAAAATCTTGGTGATGAATTTGTTTCTGTAGAGCACCTTTTACTTTCACTTTTGGAAGTGCCAAGTGTTGCGCGCGATTTATTATCAAGATTTAAAATCGACAAACAAACCGTCTTACAAACAATTGATGAGTTGAAGACAACAAAGGATGATAAAAGTAGAGATTTAAAAAAACCAAAATCAATTCTAAAGTACACTCGCTCACTAACCAAACTCGCAAAAGAAAATAAACTTGATCCTGTAATAGGTAGAGATAATGAAATTGCTCGTATCATTCAAATTCTCTCCAGAAGAACAAAAAACAATCCCATACTCATTGGTGAGGCAGGAGTTGGTAAGACCGCAATTATAGAAGGATTGGCACAAAGAATTGCTACCGGCAACGTCCCAGAATCATTAAAAGAAAAAGATATTGTCTCTCTTGATTTGGGGCTTCTTATCGCTGGTACAAAATACCGAGGTGAATTTGAAGAAAGATTAAAAAATATTTTAAAAGAAATTGAACGTTCGGAAGGCAAAATTATTTTATTTATAGACGAAATTCATACCATAGTTGGAGCGGGTGCTGCCGATGGGGCAATGGATGCATCAAATATGCTTAAACCACCCCTTTCTCGTGGAGAATTAAGGGCTGTAGGTGCTACTACCCTCAAAGAGTACCAAAAGCACATAGAGAAGGATCCAGCTCTCACAAGGCGCTTCCAGCCGGTATATGTAAATGAGCCATCTATAGAAGATGCCGTTGCAATACTTCGTGGATTGAAAGAGAAGTATGAGCTTTATCATGGCGTAAGAATTACCGATGAGGCGATTGTTTCCGCTGTTAATTTATCTTCCAGATATATTTCTGACAGATTTTTGCCAGACAAAGCAGTAGATTTGATTGATGAGGCCGCTTCACATATGAAAATTTCGCTTGAAAACATGCCTCCAATTCTTGAGGAAGCAAATACAAAAGTACGTCGACTAGAAATTGAGAAGGAGGCCCTAAAAAAAGAAGTTGCCACCACAAAGGACACCAAAACAAAGGCGCGCATAAAAGAAATAGAAGATGAGATTGCCGAATTTAAAGACCAGACAAGAGAAATTGAAATGAAGTGGAAGAGTGAAAGGGATATCGTCGAGTCTCTAAAGACTATTAAAAAAACATTAGAAAAGTTGCGTCACGAAGCAGAAGGGGCAGAAGCAAGAGCTGATTTGGCGCGTGCTGCCGAAATTCGTTATGGACATATTCCAGAACTTGAAAAAGATTTTGATTTGAAGAGCAAGAAATTAAAACGTTTGCAAGGTTCTCGCAGAATGGTTAGAGAAGAAATAACTGCAGAAGATATTGCGGATATTGTTTCTAGATGGACAGGTATTCCAGTGACAAGGATGCTTGAAAGGGAAGCAGAACGTTTATCTAGGATGGAAGAGTTCTTAACGGCAAGAGTCGTAGGTCAGGAAGAAGCTGTAAAAAAGATTTCAGACACAGTAAAACGCTCACGTGCGGGAATTTCTGATCCCAATAGACCGATTGGCTCGTTCATTTTCTTGGGTCCTACAGGTGTTGGTAAGACAGAACTCACAAAAGCACTTGCAGAATTTTTGTTTGATGACGAAAGAGCATTGATAAGAGTTGATATGTCGGAGTTTATGGAGAAACATTCAGTCTCAAAACTGATTGGCTCACCTCCAGGATATGTTGGTTATGAAGAGGGCGGTCAATTGACAGAGCTTGTTCGCCATCGGCCATATGCAGTAATTCTGTTTGATGAAATCGAAAAAGCACATCCGGAAGTGTTTAATTTACTCTTGCAGGTTTTAGATAATGGACGATTGACTGACGCCAAAGGTAGGGTTGTGAATTTCAAAAACACTTTGATTATTCTCACCTCAAATATAGGTGCCCAATTTATAGACAAAATGGAAACTATTGGTTTTTCAGACAGTAGTAAAAAATCTGGTTATGAGGATGCGAAGGAAAAAGTTTTGGCATCTCTAAAAGATTATTTCAGACCTGAATTTTTGAACCGATTAGACGACATTGTTTTGTTTGATGTGCTTTCAAAAGAGGCAATAAAGAAAATTGTTGATATTCAAGTAAGTGAAGTGAAGAAGAGATTGGCCGACAGAGATATAGCACTTATCTTGAGCCCACAAGCCCTAGAATTGCTCGCTTCGGAGGGTTATAGCCCACAATACGGCGCAAGGCCACTAAAGCGCGTAATACAAACAAAAATACTCAATCAGGTCGCCTCTCTTATGTTGTCTAAAGGACTTTCAAGGGGTGGTGAAGTATCTGTTGGCGTGAAAAATAATGAGTTAGTGTTTGAAATCAAAAAAGGGAGAGGTGGTTCACTGTGGAGTGAAAAAAGTGTACCTAAAAAAGTAACTGCAAAGAAGTAGAAGTTTGTAATATGGCCAAATAAAGGTTATAAATTAGCTTACGCGTCGGTGGTAGAGCTTGCCCCGCCATGGCGGGGTGAAGTCAATTACAACAATGTGGCATGTCTACGTTCTCAAAAGCCTAAAAACCAATAAATATTATATTGGATGTTCAAATAATTTACCCAGAAGATTAAGAGAACATAACTCCGGAAAAAATATCTCAACAAAATTTGGAATACCGTGGGCATTAGTCTACGAAGAATTATTTGAGGATCAAAAGCAGGCTTTCGATAGAGAAAAAAAGATAAAATCATATAAAGGTGGAAATGCGTTCAAAAAATTGCTAGATTTATAGCTAATGCGTCGGTGGTAGAGTGGTCAATTACAACAGACTGTAAATCTGTCGCCTTCGGGCTACGAAGGTTCGAATCCTTCCCGGCGCACAAAATAAAATAGCTTGGCTTTTGCCAAGACCATTTTATTTAACGTTGCGAAGGGTTCGAACTGTTGGAAGGGGGTCGGGGAAACGAGAGTTTCCCGTGCCGGAACAATTTAAACCGACGGGTTTAAAAGCGCAGTCCCGCTAGGGCGGGACGAGCAGTGAGATTCCTTCCCGGCGCACAAAGAAGTGGAACAAATAAGAAATAAATACAATCCAGAGTTATACAATGAATATTTGATGCGACTAAGGTCGTTGGTCAATATTAGTGACGAAGATGTTTTTGATGATTTCACCGAAGAGTTGACCCAATTTGCAAAAGAATTGAATGTTAAATATGGCGAAGATATAAGACGTCTAGCACTTTTTCATGCCTTAATCGGCAGTACTATTGGGCCATATACTGGTATAGAGGGCGATGATTTAGAGGGCACTGATTCGATCGCTAAGTTTATTGATGATATGTATGGTAAGTACAAACAATACTTGCCAAAAGAGTAATTTTCGTTATTATAACCGTCTATGTCACAAGATCAGCTAATAATGTTGAGAAACAAAGAAACCGGCGAGGTGTATTACACTCGTAAAAATAAGCGTAAAGTAGAGCGAAAAATTGAGCTAAAAAAATACTCCAAAAAGCTTAGAAAGAGGATAACTTTCAAAGAAGCAAAGAAATAACAAAAGAGTTGCCCTATGGCAACTTTTTTGTTATTTTAAAAGTCTTGTTGCTGGGCTCTTCAGGGGAGACTGGCGATAAGCGGCATTACGGTTGCTCATCCTCGGAGTACCCGGTCCCTGACGAAAAATGTTTCCAATCGGGCAGTGCCCGAAAAGTATTGAGAGCCACAGGCGAGGACTGTGGCTCTTTCTTTTAAATAAATGAAGGAATCGGTCATGCATAATTTTCTGCTGAAAATTTACGTGACCCCGACTCGCACCGTCGCGCTTCGTCTTTTGGCACTTTACAGCCTCTTCGACACGTCTCGAGTGCTATTTTAAATAAATAAATATTCTCCTTTAACCCACCTATTTAACACTTCCACGTGCAAATCATTTAGCCATCTTAAATTCTCTTTTTGCCATGTTGATCTCATGACACCAGCAAGGAAAAGTAAGGAATGAAGCTGAACGAACTCTCGATCGATCTGTGATAATTTCCCATAACCAATAAAAAATTTTTCAAAAATTTCCATATTCGATGCTTTTACTTTTTGATCAATCATTAACCAGTAGACAGTTTGTCCGATATCGGCCATGTCGTGGCCTTTCATGGAATTGTCGAAGTCGAATATACCACTAATCTCAAAATTTTCGTCGACATTAATGTTTGAGAAATGGTAGTCCCAGTGAAGTGGGACGAAACGAAAATCTGGATAAGTGTCATAAAGATCTTGTAATCTTTTAAACTTTATTATCAGGAAATTCACTAGCTCCTTATTTATATTTTCTTGTGCAGCTGCTAAATACTTCTCGATTCGTATTTTTGTCCAATTAACCCATTCTTTTTGTGAAATTACTTCATGCTTTCCATGAGCCCAAAACGGCTGAATCTTCAAATCGTGAATTCTTTTAAGCGTTATTCCAGAACTAGTGAGGATTTTGTATCTGTTTTCGATAGACGCTGTTTCCCAAGCTTCAGAAGCTACGTTACCTGGTAAACAATCCATAACAGCCCAACCTCCATCGTCGTCTTTTACTATGTCGTGGATTTTGGGAGATGGCAGGCCATTTTTACTTACATAATTTGAAATTCGTGCACTCTTTTCAATCTTTGCTTCAATTTTTTTAGGAAAGAATTTAATAGCTAAAGTTTTGTTTGGGTTATGAATCTCAACTTTATACACACTACTAGTCAAACCTTTTGAAAATTTTATCACTGGGCCAATGACAGCATTTGGAAATAGTTTATGAACCGCCATTGAAGTTTTTTCTAAAAAATTCATTGCGGGTGGTGAAGGAATCGAACCCTCGACAGCGGATTTGGAGGCCGCAGTTATACCATTTAACTAACCACCCGAATTAAAGCGATTATAGCAGAAGCCCCGCGCATTGTGCGCGGGGCTAGGGTTAGGCTCTTGGGTGCCTGGAATAGAAAAGCGCCCAAATGTTCACGCCAATGACAAGCAAAAGCGTTGTCACTTCCTTGTTTGGCGCGAAGCTCCAAAGCCACGATCTGATTATTGGCGGTGTTACCCAGTAACCAGCAGTGACAAAGAGCACGAGAGAGCCAATCGGTCCCCAAAAGAATCGACTCCTGTATCTCATATCATCCTCCCACTGCTATTCTTTAAACACTTTAGATCTTTGCAGAAAATTCCGCAAGAAGGCAAATATTCAGTGTTTTTTAAACCAAGTTCTTTGTCTTCGGGCGTACTGATAGATATCATTTTCAAGACCGTTTATAAAAGTTTTTTTGGTAATTTGTTTTTGTAAAAATTTGGCCAGCCATTTGTATTCAAGACCAAATGCCTCTAATTGCTTGTATGAAAGCCCAGATTTTATAAGTTTTTTACCCTCTGCTAAAAGGCCTTGACTCATTCTTTTTACCAAACGTTTTTTTATGTTTGAGCGAATAAAATCAAGCGGTGCATCTAGTTCGATGACGAGTACATCATATGGCGACTTTCCCTGTGTTCGCTTGGGCACTTTGCCAAGTGCATCAATAATTTCTAAAGCTCTAATAATTCGCACTTTGTTTTTTGGATCTATTTCTTTTGAGCGCCTATTGTCCATTTTCTTAAGTCTCAAAAAAAGTTTTTCCACGCTCACTTTTGCTAATTTTGCGCGTAGTTTCTTATTGGCTTTTACTTCCGGAATATTTGATGGAAACAACAATTCATCTATATAAAATCCTGTACCACCACATATGATTGGTACATTGCCCCTTCTAGATATTTCAGAAATTTTTTTGGTCGCAAGTCGTGTAAACTCAACGACTGAAATTCTTTTTTTGGGATTAGCAATATCGAGCATGTGGTGGGGGACACCGAGCATTTCTTTTTTTGTGATTTTTCCAGTCCCAATATTGAGCCCTTTATATACTTGTCGTGAGTCTGCCGAAACCACTTCACCGCCAATTTTTTTAGCGACTAAAACAGCAAGGTTACTTTTACCAAGTGCCGTTGGCCCAACTATTGCTATAACAGGTATTTTTTTCACAAAATAAGATGGGTATAGATTTCTATACACCCCCTTTATAACAAATTACTCGCCCTTTGAGCGAGAGCATCTAATTAAAACAGACTTGTGATCTTTTATCACATGCTTTTTGATTTTCACTTTAAGCGAGGGTATATAAGTTTAAAAGGATTGTTGCCCTTTTGTAGCATGCTTTTAAACTTATATACCTGAGCGCCTCTTAAATAGTTCCTCCAGATTTAATAGTCCCACCAGCTGTAATGTTTCCACCCGTGCTAATAGTTCCGCCAGTGCCTACATTGCCACCAGCATTAGTATTTCCGCCAGCATTTAAATCGCCAGTGGTGATATCTCCGCCAATATTTCTTAACTGAGATGATTTTCTGATTTCAGGAATAGATCCGTCAGTTGCAGGGGCAGAGCCAGACCATCTATCTACATCAACATTGCCAGAACCGGGAAGTACTCCACCTGAAGCAGTTTCTCCGCCGTATGGAAGGATTATCACTTCATGACCGGTCTCTGGATCTTCAACAACATTAGTATCTGGATTAACGCCAAATACTGCTGCTGCTAAAAATTTCGTAAGGGTGGTTTTGTTTTGAGGCTCAACAACAACTTTTTTTGGGGCAGTAGTTGTAAGGTGGGTACTCGATACAACAGCAGAAACCGTAGATTTAATATTTACCGCTAGAGGAACGATAAGAATTATAAGCAAAGCAATAAACGCCTCTGCTCCACTATGCCAAGCAGGGGTAGAGGAAGTTGCTGATTTCTTTTTATTAGTATCATTATTCGTCATACACGCATTATACACCCACAAAATAGATTTGTCAATAGTAGTAATGTGGCTCAAAATATAGATAAAACAAAGGGCGCGGACTGGTAGTCCGCGCCCCAACCATAAACATCTAGAACAGTCCGATTTTCATGAAAGCAGAGCGCAGGTCATACTTGTCATCCGATATGCTGTCGCAACCAGCATCCACGAGCGCCTTGTTGTATCGTTCGTTCATTGAATTGGCGACGATGGGGCCAGTGAAAGTCCTTCTAAGCTCTTTCACAAGCTCAAGTGTGTCTGGTCCATCGGAACCTTTCTTGAGCTGGGCGTCCATCACGATTAGTGCGATGTCACTGTGCAGGGCAAACTGCTCGAGTGCCTCTTCAGCACTAACGGCACTGATGACCTGAATCTCGTCACCGAATTGTCTGTTCCAGAGTGCCTTCAGTGTCATCTGCACAATCTGCGCATCATCAACAAGCAGAATCTTTTTCGGCATATGGGTACCCATTGCTCCGTTAGAGACTGTTTCTGGTGCTATTTATACTTTTATAAATTAAAAAAGCAATTAATTTGTGCCGGAGAAAGGACTTGAACCTTCACCCCTTTCGAGACACGATTTTGAGTCGTGCGCGTCTGCCATTCCGCCACTCCGGCCTGTGACAAAAGGATACATTTCTTTTCACAATTTCTCAACATATTTCGAAAGCTTCAATGGTGACTGCGTGCTAAAATGAAAAAATGCCTTTTTATAACAACGCTGTTTTTTGGATAGAACTAGAAAAAATAAAGCCAAATCCATTTCAGCCACGAAGAGAATTTTCAGAAGATGAACTAAGAGCTTTGGCCGACTCTATTCGCCAATATGGAGTTTTGCAGGCGCTTGTTGTAACTCGTAAAGAAATTCAAAAAGAGGACGGTGGACTTGGCGTTGAATATGAACTCATTGCCGGTGAAAGGCGTTTGCGCGCTGCGCGCTTGGCTGGATTAAGTCAGGTACCCGTTTTAATAAAAACAGGTGATGAGTCTGATCTCATGAAGCTTGAGTTGGCAATCATTGAAAACATTCAACGCGAGGATTTGAATGCAGTAGATCGTGCCCGAGCATTCGATAGGCTTGCTAGAGAATTCGGTTTCAAACATTTAGATATTGCTAAAAAAGTTGGCAAGAGCCGTGAATATGTCACAAACACCATGCGCCTCCTCACACTGCCAGAAGATATTTTGATGGCACTTTCAGAGGGAAAAATTACAGAAGGACACACGAGGCCTTTGATGATGCTTATTGATAGACCAGAGGAAAGAGATACATTGTTTAGAGAAATTATTTTGAAAAAAATGAATGTGAGAGAGGCAGAAAGGATTGCGCGTTCCATTGCTTTTGAAAGAGCACGCAAAAAAGACTTAATGAAAGACCCAGCACTTGCAGATATGGAAAGTAAACTCCAAGAGGCTCTTGGTACACGTGTTTACATAGAGCGACGTGAAAAGGGCGGGAAAATTTTAATTGATTTCTTTGATTATGATGACTTGGAAGATATCGTTCAGCTATTAGATAAAAAGAGGGCAGAACAGGCAAATACTTTAAATTCTCAAATCAAAAACGAGGATGCCGTTAGCAACGAAGACGGCGTTTACTCAGTAGATAATTTTAGTTTGTAATTATTTAAACGAAAGCGCCCCGACGGTATGTCAGGGCGCTTGTGCGACGTTGGTGCTTAGAAGAAGGGAATCAGCTTGCTGTTGCGCTTGTCGATTATGACTGCGCCACAGGCACAACTGCGAAAGTGAGTGACATCGCAGATGAATCCGCCACGGACGACCTCGTTCATTATGAGGTAATCCTTTTTCGTGTAGTGATGCTGGTGCTTGGCAGCCTTCACCACTCGGCCGGTGATCTTCTTGCAGGCCTTTCGCTTGGTTGTGCGATGCTTCACATGCTTTGGCTTGCCCCTTGCGGATACAAGCCTCTGGGCTTTCAGAACTCGACTGAGCGTCAGCGCCATACGAGCCTCCTGTGTGTTCTTAAGGAAATCTATTACTTATCTTTCTTTTTTGCAAATCTACCGCGCCCAACTTTTTTGGGTTCTTTCAAAATTTCGGTTGCTCTTTCAAGTGAGATTTCATATGGACTATCAGTCTTCAGTGATCTGAAATCTTTTTGGTGAACAATGTATGGACCAAAACGTCCAACACTAGCTGTTATTGGTTCGCCAGTTTCTGGATAATTTCCAAGTACTCTTGGTAGGGCTAAATATTTCAGTGCGTCTTCAATAGAAACAGTCGTAACGTCTTTATCTTTAGGAATTGATGCTCTTTTTGGTTTTGTTTTTTTACCTTTAACATCTTCACCGACTTGTACGTATGGGCCAAAACGTCCAGTTTTCACAAAAATTGGTAGTCCAGTTTCTGGGTCTTCACCGATTGGTTTATCTTTTTGAATTTCTTTACCTTCTATTGTTAGTGCGCCATCACAGTTGGGGAAACGTGAGCAAGAAAGAAATCTTCCACCACGAGAAAGCTTGATAATCATAGAAGAGCCACACTTCGGACAAATGTGATGTGCGTCCGCATCTCCGAGCGTCGTTATTTTTGCTGTTGTAGATTTTTCCTCAACATCTTTTGAAAAAGGTTTATAAAAATCAGTAAGAGTTTTTTTATATTGACGAGTACCATCAGCGATTTCATCCAATTCATTTTCCATTTCAGCGGTAAAGGTGTCGGAAATATATTTTGCAAAGTTATCTTCCAAAAAGGTCGAAACTACTTCACCTGTGTCTGTGGGTTTTAGTGAACGTGCTTCTTTTGTTACATATTCACGATCTAAAAGAGTTTTAATAATAGATGCGTATGTAGAAGGGCGACCAATGCCTCTTTTTTCTAGTTCCTTAACTAACCCTGCTTCTGAATATCTAGGTGGGGGAGTCGTTTCCTTCCTTTCAGATTCAATGGAAACAGTTTTTAGTTTTTCGTCTTTGTTTACGTGTGGCAAAATTACATCTTCGCCTTTTGCATTTGGATCTGCTAAAAGCCATCCGTCATTAATTACTCGCGTCCCAACTGCTTTTAAGTCTGGTAAATCTTTGGCACCTACGATGATTGTGGTGCGCATTGTTTCTGCATCGTTCATTTGTGATGCCACAGTACGCGCCCAAATGAGTTTATATAATTTTTTCTCATCTTCAGCGATTCCTGCAGATTTCTTTTTAAAATCAGTTGGGCGGATTGCTTCGTGTGCTTCTTGTGCATTTTTGGACTTTGTCTTAAAAGTTCTAAACTGATGCATATTTGCGCCATATTCTTTTTCTACTGCACCCTTTATCATTCCAAGTGCCTGCGAGCCCAAGTTTGTAGAATCGGTACGCATATAAGTGATAAGACCTTTCTCGTATAGCTTTTGAGCGATACGCATTGTGTTTGATGGAGAAAAACCTAGTCGTGTGGAAGCTGCTTGTTGCAGTGTCGATGTGGTAAATGGTGCACGTGGGGCGCGCATTACTTTTGTTTCGTCTACTGAAGACACACTCCAGTCCGCTTTTTTTCCATTAGCAACTATTTTTTCTACTTCCTTCTCATCTAAAATTTCATTTGATTCACACTCAAACTGTTCGTTCTTACCGTTCTTAAAATTTCCATGGATTATAAAAAAAGGATGTGAAATAAATTTCTTAATTTCTCTTTCGCGCTCTACTAATATGCGAAGTGCTGGGGACTGTACTCGTCCTGCAGATAGGCCGTAGCGCACCTTCTTCCAGATAAGCCCCGATAAGTCATAACCCACCAAGCGGTCCAAAACTCTTCTTGCTTCTTGGGCAATCTTTAATTTCTCATCAATTTCACGAGGGTGCTTTATCGCTTCTAGGACGGCGTCTTTAGTAATTTCATGAAAAACAATTCTTTTTGGATTTAAAAGCTTTGTAACTTCTGCGATGTGCCAGGCGATTGCTTCTCCTTCACGGTCAGGGTCAGTTGCTAAAAGCACTTCGTCGGCTTTCTTTGCGAGCTTTTTTATGTCTTCAATAATATGTTCCTTTCCTTTGGAAATTTCGTAATGGGGAATAAACCCCCCCTCTATGTCGATGGCCTTTTTGTTTGATTTAGGAAGATCTCTTACGTGGCCGACAGATGCGACTACTCGATAATCTTCTCCCAAATATTTTTCTATTGTCTTCGCTTTTGACGGAGACTCAACAATTACTAATTTTGTCATCCCATTTAGAAGTTTTTAATTAATATAATTTTATAGCTTTAATTCGACCGCGTGTCTTCCGTTATTTGAGTGTAATTATCCATCACAGTAAATTTCTAACGGGACACGTTAAGAGCTATTAGTACTACACATTATTTTTATTTGCAAACTTTATGTTAATTATTTATTGCGATTTCTCCCATAGATTCCCTTACTAATCCTTTCAAAGATAGAGACGAAATAATTGCCAAGACAGTGCTTGCCGACATTGAGGATTGAGCAATTATCAAGTCGGTGCTTAGTGCTCCATCTTGTAAGATGTCTAGTATTTCCTTTTCTTCTTGTGAAAGGTTTCCAAAAAGTGTTTGCTGACCTTTGGTATTAATAATTTCTTTTTCCTTCAATCCCAACAAATTTAAAATATCCTGTTTTTCAAGTATTGCATGAGCGCCGTCTCGCAAAAGTTTATTAACACCTTGTGATTGGGGTGAAAAGATATTTCCGGGCACAACAGCCACGTCTCGATTGTAATTTAATGCCAAGCGAGCTGTGGCTAATGCGCCAGACCTTTCTTTGGCTTCTATTATAAGTGTCACATGAGAAATGCCAGCTATGATTCTATTTCTTTGTAAAAAACTCCACGGTGTTGCACGAAATTCATCATCAAACTCAGAAAGTAGTAGGCCTCCATTTTCAATAATTTCATAGGCAAGCATTTGGTTTGTACGAGGGTACATAACTCTTTGGGATAAGCCAGAACCGGGAATACAAATAGCATGTAGTCCTTCTTTGAGCGCGCATCTGTGAGCTGTGTAATCTACACCGAATGCTAAACCAGAAACAATTGAAACAGGCTGACCTCGAAGCCAGCCTACTATCATTGCAATAACTTCTTTTCCATAAGGTGTCATTTCTCGAGAGCCAACAATTGTTAGAAGTTTGTTCTCTTTCGGCGGTAAATTCCCCGCACATCGGAGTTTTGCAGGAGGGTCAGGAATCTCGTTTAAAAGTTCTGGCCATTCAGATTTTTCTAAAATCCGAATTTCATAAGACATATAAATATTTTATCATTTGACACACAGGTTCATGTTGATAATATCGCAGTTAGAATGTTCATGGAGTAGAAATGACCTCTCATCTCGAAGTAGAACGAAAGTTCGTCGTTGAGAACTTTCACGCTGGCATGATTCCCGCGGACGCAGAAATGTCTGAAATCACTCAGGTATATCTGGTGAGTGATAACAGGGCAGTGGAGAAAAGGGTTCGCGCGGAGCTTGGTGCTCGGGTACGGCGCTATACCCATACCACCAAAGAGGATTCAGGGGTGGCAGGCATTCGGCGCGAGAGCGAAAAGGAAATCACATTGCCTGATTTTCAGACCTTCCTTTCTTTGCGTGATGTTCACACTCGCGCAATCGTAAAGCGTCGGTACAAGTTTCGCTCCGGCAAGCACGTTCTCGAGCTCGACGTCTACGAGTTGCCAATTTCGAATCTGGTTGTACTGGAAGTCGAGGTTGGGGCGCTCAATGAGCAGGTCGAGTTTCCCGAAGGTTGGGTACTTCGTGAAGTCACCGGTGACTCCATGTATTCGAACCGTTCAATTGCCCTCGGCTCGGTGGGGCCGTAGTGGCATGTGGCCGTCCTGCACTTAGGACGGCCACTTTCGTTTTTATTTGGTAAACTAGTTGTTATGTTAGACATTAGATTCATAAAAGAAAATAAAGAACTCGTAGAGAGCGCGGTAAAAGCCAAAAATAGAGATGTAGATATTGAGGCTCTATTAAAATTGAGTGATGAGAGAAAAGAGTTGAAGACTCAAATAGATGATTTGAATCAGAAAAGAAATATCGCAGCCAAAGAGCAGAATAGAGAAGAAGGTACACGCATAAAGAAAGAGCTTGAGGTACTAGAAGAAAAATTCAAGATAGTTGATAAGGATTTTTTGACAGTAATGTTAAAAGTGCCAAACATTTTTTCTCCCGATACTCCAATTGCTCAAGATGAGAGTGGCAACAAAGTTATTCGTCAGTGGGGCGAAAAGCCAAATTTTTCTTTCAAACCGAAAGAGCATTATGAGATAGGCGAACCACTTGGAGTTATTGATACAGAAACAGCAGGAAAAATTTCTGGTTCTCGCTTCTCTTATATAAAGGGGGATTTAGCGAGAATGCAATTTGCCATAATCCAACTTTGTTTAGATATTTTGACAGATGAGAAGCGTCTCCAGAAAATCGCCGATGATGCAGGCCTAGCGATTAAAGCAACACCATTTACGCCCGTTATTCCTCCTGTGTTTGTGAAGCCGGCTGTGCAAAATCGTATGGCAAGATTTTTGACACCAGAGGAGCACTATATGTTTCCAAATGATGATTTGATGCTTGTCGGTTCTGCGGAACACACCCTCGGACCTATTTATATGGACCAGAGTTTACCTGAAAAAGATTTACCAATTCGTTTTGTCGGTTACTCAACGGCGTTTAGAAGAGAAGCAGGCTCGTATGGAAAAGATACAAATGGAATCTTGCGTCAGCACCAATTTGATAAATTAGAAATGGAAACTTTTTGTTTGCCAGAAAATTCTGTGCAAGAGCAAGATTTTCTAGTGGCTATCCAAGAACACTTGCTTCAAACACTTGAGCTTCCGTATCAGGTTGTACTTTTGTGCACAGGAGATATGGGCTTTCCAGATTACCGTCAAATTGATATCGAGACATGGATGCCAGGGCAAAATGCATATAGAGAGACACATTCAGCCGATCTCACCACTTCATTTCAGTCACGTCGTTTAAACACTCGCGTAAAGCGCGAGAATGGTGAAAACGAACCACTTCATATGAATGATGCCACTTTGGCAGCAATGGGACGACTCTTAATTGCTATAGTTGAGAATAATCAACAGGAAGATGGTTCAGTAGTTATTCCGAAAGTTTTGAGACCATATCTTGGTGGCAAGGAAGTTATTGAGGCGAAGTAGTTTTTTAAAAGTGCGATAATTTTGTTTAATGAAAAAAGATAAGTTTTCTATTCTTAAATCTAAGAAGATTGAAGCCCGTAAGCGCCAATATCGTTTGCGCATCGGTTTAGTAGCAATAACTATTTTAGTTGTGGCACTTGTTTTGCCACCTCTTGTTGCTCGGATACCATTACTAGAAATAAGGACTGTAAATGTAGAAGGCACCAAGACCATTGAATCAAGCGCAATTGTAGATTTTGTTAATGCAAAACTTTCAGAGACATATTTAAAAGTTTTTCCGAGAGACACATATATAACGGCCGGTAAGGGGAGACTAAAGGAAGGACTGTTAAATGAATACCCAGCGATTTTAGACATTAAGTTAAGTTTTCATACTCCTCATATATTGCTCATAGAAATAACAGAAAGAGAGCCTTCAGTTTTATGGTGTGCAGGTAGTGATAATAAAAATTGTTATTTTGCCGACTCGCAGGGATTCATTTATGAGAGAGCGCCAGAATTTTCGTCTCCCGTTTATGTAGTTTTTAGGAATGGTATTAAAAATGAAAATCCTATGAAGCAGAGTATTTCTGGTAAAACTGTTTTTGAGCGCATAAATGTATTAGAAAAGAATTTTTCAGTATTAGGATTGAAAGTAAAAGAAATTTCTTTCCAGCCAAATGAAGTTGTTAATTTTTATTTGAATCACGGCGCGCTTTATATTTCATTGAGAGGGGATGATAAGCTCACTTTTGATAATTTGAGTTCGCTTTTATTAAATCCAAAAACAGATTTGCGTGACGGAGTAGGCGGAATAAAAAATTCATATATTGATTTAAGGTTCGGAAATAAGATTTTTTACAAATAATTAATTATTGACAAAATATAATTACAAAGTAAAGTAAATATAGAACAGCACAAAAGACCGACTGGGTAGACTCCGCGGAATTCCATCCGCTCGAGGGGACTCAGTACAGAATGAATCTAGGTTGGCAGTGGGCCACAGAGAGCGCTAGCCCGGCTAAACATCAAACGCCGCGCAAACCCTCCACCATTTCCGGGGACAGTCCTTGGACCCCCGTCAGAGATGCAGAACGCCCAACTATCTCAACCAATTTTCGTGGGAAGTAGATTTTTACTTCCTTTGTGGAGCGTCAAAACTCCCGGTCGAACCATCGCGCTCACCCTGATTAAAGGGTGAGCGTTTTGTTTTTCATAAATTTTGTAAATTTGACAATTTTATATATTTTGTGTTTGAACTTTTTAGGAGCTTGACTGTGGATAACTGTTTCTGTAATGTCTCTGCCAGACCGTTCTTAGACAAGTTGATTGGTTCATCTGGCAAAGAACAAACGGCAGATAAACCGCGGGGCAACCCACGGAAAATCCACCGCAAGTTCGTAGAGCCCGCAAGAGCTCTGCATCTGGTCGCCGTTCACGGCTACACCCAACTGTTACGACTAGCATACGGGTTAGCTAGTCGAGACATAACAGGCCGCAGTCCTCACGAGGGATTATCGGCAAGGGAAAATCCAAGTTTCGCTATCATGCGTCGGCAAGATAGTTTCGTACGGACTTCAAAGTCCATACGAACATCCCGCCTATCCACATAGGCGACGATGAAAACAAGGTACCAGAAAAGCAAGAACCAATGAAGACGGCCAGACCTCCAAAGTCCAGCCGATCCAAGGAAGTAAGCGAGGATGAAATCTCGCTGAAAACCTCGGAGTTGCGGATCGTCAATCCGCTCCTTCACGCACGAAGTTTCCGAAAGGAAACCCGTTGAACCTCGCTTCGGCAAGGTCCATCGCCTCTCCAGAGAGGTAAGTGCACAGCTTGTCACCCTTCTAGGGCGTATAGGTTCTGATGACCGAAAGGCCATAAGAATCCTCGCGCCCCCAAACGGGCGTCCTTCTACACGAAGGGCGCCCGTTTTCACGTATTAGGTTGAAGTATTTTGTTTTATAAGTACTATCCACTGCAGAAAGGATGCACATTCACAGGTATGCAGCGGTCCCTCCCCGTGGCTACGTCCGTAAGGGCGGAAGCTATTTCAGTGATTCTTGGGCGAGATTGGACTCTCCAATGACTGTGTTCGTGACAAGTGCTTAGTCGTGTTTGCACTTGTTCTAGTCGCGCTTGCATGCCACGACTGGACATCCGAAGTTTTGGGCGCGCATCCGTACAGGGTGCGCGCCCAATTTTTTTGATATAGTCTTAAACTTAATGAAAGAAAATTTTTGGGATAAATTAAAAAAGCCCATCTTTGTTTTAGCGCCAATGGCCGACGTCACTGACGTTTCTTTTCGCAGGGTAATTGCAAAATATGGCAAACCAGATGTTATGTGGACCGAGTTTGTGTCTGCAGATGGTTTGGTGCGAGCTACTCCAGAAGGAAAGAAAAAACTTTTAAAAGATTTGGAATATTCAGAAGGTGAGAGACCAATTGTGGCGCAATTATTTTCTGCCAATCCAGAATATATGTTTGAGGCTGCAAAGTTGGTCAAAGAATTAGGATTTGATGGCTTGGATATCAATATGGGATGTCCAGACAAAGGTGTAGAAAAGCAGGGAGCAGGAGCTGCACTAATGAAAAATTCAAAATTAGCACGAGAAATAATTCGTTCTGCAAAAAATGGTTTTGATGGACCAGTTTCAGTGAAGACCCGTATTGGCTATAACAAAGATGAGCTGGATGTATGGCTCCCAGAGATTTTGAAAGAAGGTGTTTCGTTGGTCACAATACATGCACGCACAAGAAAAGAAATGTCCGATGTCCCAGCTAATTGGGAAAGAGTAAAAAGAGCAGTTGAAATTAGAAATGAATATGCGCCAGAGACTTTAATTTTCGGAAATGGAGATGTTGCCGGTGTTGATGATGCTAGGAAAAAATGCGAGGAATTTGGTTGTGATGGCGTAATGCTCGGGCGCGCAATTTTTGGCAACCCTTGGCTTTTTATGAAAAATCCACCAACTGATGGACCAACAACTGAAGAAAAACTTAAAGTACTCGTTGAACACAGCAAACTTTATGATGAACTGATTACAGGATTTAAAAGTTTTTCGGTAATGAAAAAACATTTTAAAGCGTACGTAAATGGTTTTGATGGTGCTGTAGATTTAAGAAAAAAATTAATGGAAACAAATAATTCGAGCGAAGTTGAAATGATGGTAAATGATTTTCTAAAAAAATAGACCAACAAAATTACTCTTTACTTTTTATTTTTTATATTGTACTCTTGTAAAAGAAGTAAAAGTACACGCTCCAACCACGGCCCCATTTAGGAGGGGACAATGCGCACCACAATGTTGGTTCTCGTGACGGCACTCCTTCTGGGGTGCAGGAAAGACGAGACGCTCGTGAGTCTGTATGACTCTGGGCTTCCCACGTCGCCACAGGCGCCCGTTGGTGTCATGCAGGTCTTCATGAATCCGCACGCGGATTCGCTGAAGCTCGGCGACACCACCACTTTCGTTGCCCGTGCAATCCCTACTCGGGAAAGCGCAGGTTTCAATCGAAAGATCTTCTGGAGGTCGGCCGACACGACCATTGTGTCGCTGACTCAGGTGAGCGACACAAGCGTCCGCGCTACCGGCAAGAAGGTAGGCAGTGCCCAGATTCGTGGGTACGCCTCTGCCGATTCCAGCAAGTTTGCCACGGCGTCTCTCACGGTCTATACCGTGGCGCCGTCGCACAGCTCGCCGGTACAGCTGGTGAAGTTCGATGGCGATTCGGTCATCGCCGTCAAGGTGAATGAGAGTAGGCAGATGCCAGCTCCGCGCTGTGTGATGGTGAACCCAAGCGCGCCATGCGAGCTACTCTGGCGCTCGACCGACACCCTGACGCTTTCGGTGAATGCTACCGGAAGAATCACGGGCAAGAAGGTAGGAAATGCGCAGGTGTATGTGCGGGTCAAGGCCGACACTACGTTCGTCGCGGTCTACCCGAAGCCTGTGCAGGTGAAGTAGAGCGGAGGAGCGGAGAGGAGCAAAGCAGGGGCGCACGACAATTTCGTCGTGCGCCCCATTTCGTTATATAATCAGACTCAAATATGGAAACACTCTACAGGAAATATCGTCCCCAAAAATTTGCACAAGTGATTGGTCAGGACCATGTCGTTTCGGTGTTAGAGGCGTCAATAAAAAAGGGAAATATTTCACACGCATATTTATTTTCTGGTTCACGAGGTACAGGCAAAACGTCTATAGCACGCATCTTGGCAAATGAAATTGGAACTCACGAAAATGATGTTTACGAAATGGACGCCGCTTCGCAAAATAGTGTTGATGATGTGCGGGCACTTGTAGATGGTGTGAACACAATGCCATTTCAGTCTAAATACAAAGTTTATATTTTGGATGAAGCTCATATGTTTTCAAAACAGGCGTGGAATGCACTTTTGAAAACTCTTGAAGAGCCACCTGCTCATGTAATTTTTGTTTTAGCTACAACCGAGTTGGAAAAAGTTCCTGAAACTGTAATTTCTAGGTGTCAGACATTTACCTTCAAAAAACCGTCAGAAGCTTTTTTGAAAGATGTAATAAATGACGCTTCAAAAAAAGAAGGTAAAAAATTAAATAGTGATGCCGCAGAACTTATTGCACTTTTGGGTGATGGTTCGTATCGCGATGCATACGGCATTTTGCAAAAAGTTATTACTGTTTCAGACGATAAAGAAATAACAGGAGAGGAAGTTGAGAAAGTGACTGGTGCTCCCAAGCACCAAACGGTTAATGAAGTACTTTTGGCAATCTCGAAAGGGGATTCAGCCAAAGCTTTAGAGGCTATAGGTACAGCATCAAAAGCTGGTACAGAAATCAAAACTTTTTTGAAACTTTTGATTTATAAAATGAGAGCAATTTTGCTTTTGCGATTTGACCCAAGGTCGTCAAATTATTTAAGCGATAGATTTTCAAAAGAGGATATTGCTATTCTTTCTGAAATTGCGAAGGAAAAAACTTCAAAAATAAATGCTAGTTCCTTGCTAGAGATTTTGAATGCCTACTCATCAGCGGGGCGCTTTGTGGTGCCAGAGCTTCCTTTAGAGCTTGCTTTGATGAGGATTTTGGGCGAGGATAAGTAAGTTATTGGGGGATCGTCTAATGGTAGGACAGTAGCCTTTGAAGCTATTAATTTTGGTTCGACTCCAAGTCCCCCAGCTAGTGAAATTTAAATAACTCCTGTTATGCAAATTTTACTTACGGCTTGGAGTCGAACACAGGAGCGGGGGTCGGGGAGACACGGATTGTCTCCCCGTGCAGGAAGGCAGTCCTGAGCGAAGTGAGGGGCGTTGGAAAACCGTCGGTTTCCAAAGAGTGAGACATCCAAGTC
>JBAQOA010000028.1:0-2633 GCA_049304335.1 Minisyncoccia bacterium
AACTTGGAGTTTATCTTAGGGGACGCATGGAAAGATATACCTAAAAAGCATTTCGACACAGTCGTAATGTCCAATGTTTTAGAACACATTGATGACAGAGTGGGGTTTATAAAGAAAGTACAAAAAGATATATGCGCAAATAGATGGTTAATTCGTGTTCCATGTTTTGATCGTGATTGGATAGTACCCCTTGCAAAAGAACTTGGGGTCGATAGTCGCCTTGATGAGACACACTTTACTGAATTTACAGATGAAAGCTTTAGGGAAGAAATGGACAAAGCTGAATTAAATATAGTACATTTCGAGAAACAGTGGGGAGAAATTTGGGCTGAATTAAAACCAAAAAAATAAATGAAAATTTTAGGAATATCACTTGGGCACGATAGTAATTTTGCACTCATCGAAAACGGCAAGATTACACACATGATTGAAGCAGAACGCTACTTTAGACAAAAGCGCTATAAACTGTCTGCTAATACACTTAATTCTGGTAAAAATCTGAATACTTATCAAAATACAGACATAGAGGACTTAAAGCTTTTTTTAAATCTCATTAAAAATAGCTGGGGGAAAGATTTTGATTATATTGCTGTACAAAATCAAGGCAGACACGGCGAATTTGAAAATTTACAAATAGTATTGAAGGATGTCGGAATTTCATTTAAAGAAGCATTTAATGTTGACCATCACATTTCGCACGCTTCCCTTTCCTATTTCACCTCACCTTTTTCTAAGTCATTAGTTTTAAGCTTTGATGGAATCGGAAACGACGGTAGAACTGTTTTCTTTAACGCAGAAAATAACAAAGTTGAATACCTTGCAAATATCCCTATAAGTTTTGGGCAGAGCTACAGCAATTTGGGCTTTATTTTGGGCATAAAACCAGAAATTGACGGTACCACTAGTGGCAAAGTCATGGGCCTAACATCATATGGTGAAGTTCGTAAAGATTGGACTCCTTATGCAAGAAATTATGTACTCCAATATAAGAAGTATAGAAGCGAACAGGTAGACGGCTTAAGAACTTATGGAAAGGGACATCGCATTAATTCTATTGGAATAGAAGACATACCGGACTTAAAAAAATATCTAAGAAAGAGGGATTTTAAAGACCCTACAGTAAAAGAAAGAATAAAAATGTTCTTAGGGCTTATTAGAGATAAAGAGCTCTACATAGGAGATCCAAAAAACAAGGATGCGCAGGACTTGGCGGCCACTGTCCAATTTGCATGGACAGACGAAGTGCTTAAATTACTTTCACAGCAAAAAGGGAACCATAAAAATGTTTGCATTGTTGGCGGCTGTGCATTAAACGGCACTACTAATTATGAAATAGAAAAAAGTGGATTATTTGAAAATGCACACTTCATACCTAACCCGTCTGACTGTGGACTTTCTGCGGGTGCAGGACTTTATGTCTACTACATTTTGAAAAACAATAATTTTTCTGGAAACAAAAATTATTACTCCCCTTATCTTGGTATGGAGCCTTATGACATGAATAAAATGGCTGAGTTTAAGCAAAAATATCCAAACCGCGAAATTGATGAAAACGAATTACCAAAGATTTTAGCAAAACTTGTTTCAAAAGATTTAATTGTTGGTTTGATTCGCGGTCGCTATGAAGTAGGCCCACGCGCACTCGGTAATCGTTCTATACTTTGTAACCCACTTAACAAGGACATGAGAGACATTCTGAACGATAAGGTAAAGCACAGAGAATGGTTCAGACCCTTTGCTCCAATGGTCACAGAAGAAGACTCACAAAAGTATTTCACTAATACCGCCCCGGTTCCCTACATGTCTGTGATTTGCGACACCAGAAAAGAATACAGAGAAAAATTACCTTCAATTACCCATGTTGATGGTACTGCAAGAATTCAAACAATAAACCCAGAACAAAATCCATTTATTTACAAATCTTTAAAAGAGTTCGAAAAAATATCCGGCATGCCAATATTCTTAAATACATCGTTTAATCCGGCTGGCGAACCAATACTAAACTTCTGTGAAGCGGGGCTAGAAATGCTTGATAAAACTGACCTTGATTTGGTGATAATCGAAAATACTATTTTCACAAAAAAGGACAAAGAAAGCCTACTAGAAATATAATATGTTTAATTTTTTTAGAAAACCTTATAGCCACCTTTACATCTTGGGAGACAACTCTAATTGGGTTTTAGATGAGGAATCAAAACAATTAAAAAAAACCGCTAATTTGCTTGGTATAAATGCCTCGATAAAAAAAACTGTCAGATCAAACATTAGTCAGGTTGTCTATCACACATCACAATTTTCATTAAATGATGAAAATATTTATAAAAAAAATCATAGAATTATTGTCGATTATTTTCATGGAAAACCAGAGCAAGACGAAAAATTTAATAAATGTTTTGAGTCATTGAAAAAACATCACCAGCAAATATCAAGAGTCAGAGTCTCAAATAGAGCTATGGAGGCATTAATTAAAACGAGTGGAATTGATTCTGAAAAGGTATTTCGAATTCCCATCGCAGTGGATTTAGATTTATTTAAACCAGTGACTAAAGAAACTAGAGCGGAAGAAAGGATGAAACTTGGAATACCCTATGACGCTGTAGTCATTGGATCCTTTCAAAAGGACGGGGTTGGGT
>JBAQOA010000029.1:0-28053 GCA_049304335.1 Minisyncoccia bacterium
CCCTAAGATGGTCTGCAACGATTCTTTTGTAGCTGATTTCATCAGCTAATGCCAAATCTCTTTTTTCGTGAATTTGAGAATCTATTTCTGAAAAAATTAATTCGAAAATATCCGTATCGTATGCGGTTTTCTTTCCTTGCATTACTGCTGTCATTCTTTCCAATCCTGCGCCTGTATCAACATTTTTGTTTTTGAGTTTACCGATTACTTTGCCGTCTTTCTTTTCGAATTCCATAAAAACATCATTCCAAATTTCAACAATAGTTTCGTCTTTAACCGCTTGCACAAATTCTTCTTTGGACAAATTTCCCAAACCATTTTCAGTGAGGTCATAAAACATTTCTGTATCAGGTCCACATGGGCCATCCGCTCCGGCACTCCACCAGTTATCTTCCGCACCGAGAAAATAAATTCTGTTTTCTGGTATTCCAGTTCTTTTCCATATTTCTGCAGATTCAGTATCTTTTGGCGCATTTTCATCACCTTCAAAACAAGTTATATAAAGCCTATTCACATCTAAACCGAGACCCTCTTCAACACTAGTCAAAAATTCAAAGCTCCATGGTATTGCTTCTTCTTTAAAATAATCACCAAGCGACCAATTGCCCATCATTTCAAAAAAAGTGAGATGCCTGTTGTCGCCGACATCATCTATATCGCCAGTCCTAATACATTTTTGAATATCAACTAATCTTTTTCCTTTTGGGTGTTCTTTGCCTAATAAGTAAGGGATGAGCGGTTGCATTCCTGCACTATTAAAAAGGGTTTTTTGGGTAGCAGAAACCTCTGGTGGGATAAGAGAAGCCGAAGGAATCTCAATGTGTCCCCTTTTTATAAAAAAATCTACAAATCTACGTCTTATTTCTGCTGATTGCATAGGAAAAATATAGCATATCTAGGTTGTGGTTTATGCATAAAGCATGAGCCGCCCATAAGGGCGGCTCATTTACGAATCTCATCTAGAAACCTGACGAGATCCGTACTTACCGAATCGGGCAACTCAGTATGCGGGTCAATGTCAGACAAATCCTGCTCGTCTGTATCAACGCCGAACGCGTCAAATACTAAGTTCATCAGTGCTACATACTTTTCAAGCTGCAGACCCACCACCTCTGCTCCGTGAGTTTGCCTCCAGGAAAAATACTCCTTTTCCATGGCAATCAAATCACTGACTTTACTCATGATGGTCCCCAGTTGAATGTCCTGACTCTCATACTGTAGTGCTAGGTAAATCTTGTCAAATCAATGCTTTAAGAACTCCAAAATCTTTTAGCAGTTCTGGTTTTTTTGATTGAGTGTAGATAGCAACAGCTGGATGGTACAGGGGCACAATTTTTATTGCACCGTATGGCGCATCTGTATCAATCACTCGCCCATGTAATTGCGAAATAGGCAATTCATTTTCAATACAATTAAATTTATCCAAAATGTATTTCATAGAGAAACGGCCAAGTGGAGCTATAACTTTTGGGCGAATTACTTCTAATTGTCTGTCCAAATATGGGCCGTATGATTTTATTTCCTCCTCACTTGGGTCACGGTTTTCTGGGGGTCTATCTTTTACAATATTTGTTATATAAACTTCGTTTCGTGAAATTCCAGCGCTAGAAAGTAATTCATCTAAAATTTTTCCAGCGCGCCCCACAAACGGTCTTCCTGTTTTTGCTTCATTCTTGCCGGGAGCCTCACCTATAAACAGAATCTTTGCATCATGGCTCCCCTCACCTATCACAGGAAAATTATTTTCTGAAACTCTAAATTCATAAAGAGGCAATGATTTATCTTCCAATAAATCATCTTTTATTTTTCTCATTTCAGGTTTTATATCATCCATCTCGATTTATTATTCTAATGTTCTAACGAACTTTAGAATACTATTACCACGCTTAGTTAGTTTGTGGCGAACAGATTTATTGTCACTTCTCTTCATAACCAGCCCGGCTATAGCCATCTTATTTATATGCGCCGAAATATTTTTCATTTCCGATTTAAGCCTATCGGCAATTTCTTGAACAGACAACTCTGGCTCATTATTTAGTAATATTAAAATTTCTATTCTCCTATGATTAGCGAACCCTTTTACTATTCTTTCTAATTCTCTTTTTGTTTTCATGTTCTTATTCTAATATTCTATAGAATGTTAGAATACATAACTATTGTTTCAGTGCTTCTGTCAAAGTGTAAACCCAGTCTTCATCTATAGGATTTTCTTTGCTTTTGACACTTAAAAACCACTCTAGGAAACTTCTATCATTCTTTAAAACATCAGACACAAGCTCCCCCTTATGCTTTGTAAATGAAAACCTACGTATCAAACTTGGTTGTGATGATATTTCTATCATTTTTTCTAAACTCACATCCTTCAGAAGGTGCTCAAATAATTTTTCCAACACTGCAACATCGCCTTCTGCATCGTGTGCCCTACCGTTTACATCTAAATTATATGCATATCTCAAATATTGAAGTTTGTGGTTTGTGAGTTCAGCTTTTTCATCTAGATACCTTGCAACCTTGAGAGTACAAACAAATTTTTGTGGCTTCAAACCTTCGGATGAAATAATGCCCAAATCAAACAACGCATTATGCGCGACCATTATTGCACCCTGTTTAAATAGTTCATCTAACCTTTTCCACATTTGGCTTCCCATAAATGCTGGCTTACCTTTTACCATTTCCCTAGTTATGTGATGCACACTTGTAGCCTCATAAGTAAGCTCTACACCCTCTGGTGGATTAAAAATTTCTGTAGCAGATTCATCGGTGTTCCAAACCTTGTAGGAAATTTGTACTAATCTATCTTTCTCTGTTAATCCAGTTGTCTCTGTATCTAAAAATACAATTAATGGCTCCATGTTTTTATAATTCTTTTATTTCGTGAAGTATATGTTCGGCTCTTTCGTCATTAAAGCCTATTGTTTTCAAGATTTCTGGCTTCTCTAGTAGCGAGTCACAAAAAACAATACCTTCTTTTAAGAGTGTTCTTTTTTGTTGTTGGTCCAACAAGCCCAAGCATGTGATTGGCAAAGTTTTGGTCTCAATTATTAAATCGTGCAAATTCTCTTTTTCAGGATAATTCCAACCTAAAAGTTTTAGGTTTGTACATTCGGCATAATGAATCGCTGTAGTTGTAAACTTCGTATTTGTCACAAGCCAACCTTCTGTGACTTTTCTATTTTTGCCACCATAGTCAAAAGTAGTACCCTTCAAATCATCAATCCTTGCTTTGACATACAAAACCACTTTCAAATCAGATTTTATTCCCAGTTCGTTATGAAATTTTGCCTCTATGGCTAATAAATCCTTGTCATTCCAAGCAACTACATCAACCTCATGCTCCACACATTCGCCAAGCATCATCTCGTCAGTTTTTACCTCAAAACCTTTTCTTCTCAAAATTTCTGCTACATATTTTTCAAATGGAAATCCTGATGGGCCTAAATCCATTACCGCACGTTTCAAAACATATCTCTTGGCAGCTGGTAGAGATAATTTATGCAAATGCTCAAATGCTTTTTTATATATATCTAATGTCTTTGTCTCGTCTGCAAGCTCGCCCATAACTTCAGTTGAGATAATTTCGGCATTCTGCTCGCTTGCGCCAGCTCTAATCAAAGAATTTCTTAATTTTTGCTCATCAAATGGCTCTCTATCGCCATTAGCTTTTAAAACATATAAAGGTGTCATTTAGATAGTATACCGCCACCAAGTGCATTCTTGCCTGTGTAAAAAACCGCTGATTGTCCGAGCGCTAAGGGCGTGGGGCTCTTTACAGACACAAACCAATTGCTACCTTTTTTAAATAATTTAATTTTTTGTTTCTTTTGTCTATACCTAAACCTTGCACTACAAATTATTTCGGATGCATTACCAATCATTTGTTTATTAAGAGCCACATTAGACAACTTGATGGTGTACTCTTGTGATAAAGACTTTTCGCCTCCTACAACCAAGATATTTTTCTTAACCTCCTTTCTCAAAACATACATTGGCTCGTCATCTGTACCCTTTTCACTCACTTGAAAACCATGTCTTTCTCCTTCTGTATAAAACCAGACACCGTTATGAAAACCAATAACCTTTCCATTTTCATTTAACACTTTGCCGCGCTTCTCCTTTATTGATAGCTTCAAATATTCCTTTAAATCAAGTGGCCCGAGAAAGCAAATGCCTTGGCTATCCTTTTTCTCTGCTACAGGAATTCCGGCTTTCTTTGCGACAGCACGTACCTGCTTTTTGCTCAAATTCTCAAGTGGGAAAATGATTTCCTGTAATTTTTCCTGCGGCACTGCCCACAAGAAGTATGTTTGGTCTTTTTCTTTGTCCTTTGGCTCACTCAAGACAACTTCTTTCTCGCCCTTCCTACTACGATATATAGAAGTAGAAGCATAGTGCCCTGTGGCGACAAATTGAGCATTCAGTTTTTTTGCTACCTGAAAAAGAGTTTCAAATTTTACAAATTTATTACACAAAATATCTGGGTTTGGAGTTCTGCCAGATTTGTATTCAGCAATCATTTCGTCCGCGACAAATTTTTTGTATTGTTTTTTTGCATCAACAACAAAAAGCGGGATGTCCAAGTAAGCTGCTACCCTCATTGCATCTCGCCTTTCGTCTTTTTCTGAACAAGGAAACCCATCTGGGTGCCAAGTCTCTATAAAGACTCCCGCGACATCAAAACCCCTCCTTTTAAGCAAGTACGCAGAAACAGAGGAATCTACTCCTCCTGACATTCCGACAATGATTTTTGCCTTCTTATCCACGCAAAAACATTACCATATTTATAAATTTTATTGTTATGTATATAAGTGGCTTATTTACCTAAATATTTTTCTCTGTTTGTCTGATGTTCTTCAAATGTCTTTGCAAAATACATATGCCCTGCTTTGTCAGAAAGAAAATACAGATAATTTGTTTTACTTGGTGTAATTGTGGCTTTTATTGCATCAAGCCCCGGGTTCCCTATTGGTGTTGGCGGTAATCCCACATGATTGTATGTGTTGTATGGAGAATTTATTTTCAAGTCATCATCCGTTAATTGAAATGTGCCCTTTCCATTTATGTATGCAAACGTGGCATCTGCCTGAAGTGGCATTCCTAAATCAAGGCGTTTCCACAAAACTTGTGCGACCTTCGGCCTGTCTTCTGGAAAAATAGTTTCTCTTTCTACAATTGAAGCCACTATTATTACCTCTTTGAGTGTTCTTTTTGATTTTACTATTTGTGGCTCGAGCGGAGAAATGTGGTTATTGAAGTTGTTCGTCATTTTTTCTATAACTTCTTTCTCCGTCATATTCGGATTAAAAAAATATGTATCAGGAAAAAGATATCCATCGGGAGCTATATTCAAAAAAATCTCTTTATTAAAGCGAGGATAGTCTTTAAACTTCAAGGCAATTTCACTTTTCAAAAAACCTTCCGGTATCGTAATTTTCACAGGAGATATTGAAAAAACGCCACTCGAAATACGTTTTGCCAAGACGCATGGACCCAAAGCCTTTTCAAATTCATATACCCCCGCTACTGAGTGTGAGTGTCCCCCTAACAAATATGCACACATCTTAAACTGAAGTTCAGAACGTATAAAACCCATCTCATATAAATTGTTTGAAATCTGGCTCAATCCAGAGCCTTTGGGAACATCAAAATATTGAGGGAAATTAGTAGTTGAACTAGGTATTGAAAAGAGTAAAAGCGCACTAAAGAACACCACAAAAAGGATTCCCCAGAATTCATATTTTAGTATTATTTTTTTGAGTTCTTCTGGATTCATCCCAGAAAAAAATTGAGTCGGTTTTTGTGGTTCCATAAACTATTTTTATATTCTAGCAATTGAGCGCCAATTTTAAACTGGATAAGTCGGTTAAATTGGAAGATTAGCAGGCGCTTCGCTCTTTCTAGAAAGAATTCTGTCAAACGAAGGTGTCTTGGAAACTTCTCCAGGAAAGTGAAAAATGGTAGCTAGTTCTTCTGCTGTCAAAATGAAAGGCTTTCCGTGAAAATTCTTAAATGGATAATTAAAAAATGCTCTTTGCTTATATGCTTTGAGCAATAATTTTTTATTTTTTATTGACTTTCGTTTCTTAAAATCCTGCCAAGTGTAATCGTATGTTGGGCCCCAATTTTTCTTAAAACCATTTAGCGTTTGTGAGCTGTAATGCCCGAATGTACTTACCAAGCCAGATGCGCCACCAGAGCTAAATACATCTTTGGGGGCTGAATAAATCACTCGAATCATAGTGTCAAAAGCCCTTTTAGAAATACTCCTCTCGATTGCTAGAATGGTGTCTTTTTCTGCAGGAGAAATTTTTCCATAATCCATTGGTCTTTGCGCTGCCACTTCTTTATCTGATGGAGTAAAAATGCTTTCTTTTATAATTTTTTTAATCTCTTCCTTAGCTTCATTTTTCCAAGCTGCTTTCTTTTTGAAAATTCTTCCCTCCAACGCTTTTTCTTCTTTGTGTGCTTGAATTAAAATCTGAACCCAAGCTTGCTCTTGTGGCTTCAAGCTACCCAAAAACTCAATCATAGGCGTCATCGGGTCAATTTTAAATTCTTCTTTTGGGTCTTTATCGAGCCCATAATCAATGTATGTTTTTATTGGATATGGGTCTGGTTTTGTCAGAGTTAGTTGCCCGCCATTCAATTCATTTACGGACGGGTCATAATGAAAATCAAGCGAGTAATCTTCTCTTTCATAGAGTTCTACATTTGGGTATTGAGAATAAAGTTGCGACTCAATGTAATTTTTCCACATTCTTGGGGTCCAAATAAAAAACTTAACATTGCCACCCAAAGAAACAATTTCGAGTGAGTACCAAACTCTTGTGGAGCCTTTCAGAAAAACTGTCGCGTAGGTACCAGTAAATGGCTGGTAAAGTGCTGAAAGAAAGACCTCCATGGCAGCCGGTGATTTTAGAATTTCTTTGGGAACTTTTATTTCTATCAAAATCGGGTCAAGTTTTGATATAAAAAGAAGTCGAGAATATCGCATCCAAAGTTCATAAAATAGAACTCCCAAAAAAAGTGGCAACCAAATTGCCCAAAATGTACCTAATATAGAAAAAATCTGAATCAATCTGTCCCAAGTTGGGGTATTTACGAAAAGATCAATCATTTCATTAAATTATACAGCACACTTATCAAAGAAAAAACCGCACAAGGCGGTGTTTTCTTACTTAGTACCTACAAAATGGTATTTCCCTTCCTTATCTTTCTTGAAGAATTTTGGATTCTGAAGATTTACCAAAATTGTATTTTCCTTAACATATCTTTCCTTTAGAACCTTTTCAATAATTTTATCCTTTGGAAGTGGTCCGTTTTTGTCGATTATGGATACGATGACATCCTTCACAACTCCCGGTGCATAACCCCACTCTTTTAGGGCGTAAAGACCGCGTCCAACTAAGACAAAGCGAGCATCTTTGATAAGTTCATTGTGGGTAGTTGCCACATGAGCACGTTTGTTGAAGTAGGTTGTAATTGCACGTGCGACATCTCTAAAATGGATTGGGGAACCATGCTTTCTGATAACCAAGTATGCGTAGTCACGAATGCCCTTTGCCTTAACGTTTGGAGACGCTGTTCTACCCCATTCACCTAGTGGGTTTTTACCAATCTTATGAGAAACGTTTAACCAACGTCTGATTATTTCATCTTGTTTATATTCATCTGAAACTTCTTTCACATATTCTAGAAACTTTTTTACAAGTTCTGATTCTGGTACAAGTTCGTTGTCATCAAGTGACATATAAAGTTTTTCAAGTGCACCATGAACATTTTTTGCCAGATTTGCATCAATGTTCCAGCGATGTCTAAACTGCTCATCTTCTTTCTCTTTTGTAAAATGCTCACCAAGAACTAGCAAAAAATGTATGTGGTTTTGTGAAGATTGGTCTGCTCCAAGTTCTTCTAAAAGCTCATTGTGGACAATGATGCCTCCAAGTTTTCGTAGGGCCAATTTTAATTCATCAAAAACAGGAGAAAGTTTTGTGTACTCCTTTGATTTTCGAATATTGTTTAATGAATACTCATCAATCTGGCGAACTCTTTCACGAGTAATGCCATATTTCTTACCAATCGCCTCTAGGGTCATTGGTTTTGTCTCTCCGCCCAAGCCGTAACGCTTTGTAACGATGTCTCTAGCTCTAACTGGAAGTACTGAAAGTAGCTGTTTTGTGGCCTGCTTTGGCTTGAAAGTTAGCTTGATATGGCTCTTTTTTGCTTGTTTTGGACTCATATTGTGTAATTTATATGTATGATTTGTATCACATTACTGTAATTAGGTCAAACTGGGCAATTTTTGCCACCTTTGGTCCCCACTTTCACTCGAAAATACTATCGCACTAACACTTATAAAACGATATTAATGATTTTTCTAGGAATGTAAATAACCTTTTTTATTTCACTTGTAATGTGCTTTTTGAACTGCTCATCCCCTATCACTTTTGATTTCACAGTGTCTTCAGTATCCCCTTCAGAGACATTAACCGTGCCTCTAACTTTTCCATTTATCTGTACAGCAATTTTCATGTTTTGGGACAAAGAAACTTCTTTTGCTTCAGGCCAAATAGACTGCCCTATCAAACCTGCCATTCCAATTAAGTGCCATAACTCTTCTGTAATATGTGGCGCAAAGGGTGAAAGTACTTGTAAATATCTAGCAAAATCTTTTTGTGGAACAACTTCTTCCTTTTTCATTGAGTCAGCGCAAATCATCAACTGTGCGATTGCTGTATTGAATGACATTTCTTCAATGTCCTTCGAAACCTTTTCAATAGTTTTTTCCAAAACATCTTGCCCAACTAATTTTCCTGTTGGTTTTACTTTTTCAGACAAAGCAAAGACTCTTTCTAGGAATCTGTGCGGGCCCACAATGCCATCTGTTGACCATGCCACTGCTTGCTCAAATGGCCCCATAAACATTTCATACAAGCGCAAAGTATCTGCGCCGTGATTTTTTACAATCTCATCAGGATTAACAACATTGCCTAATGATTTTGACATTTTGACTCCACCCTCGGCCAAAATTAATCCGTGTGAAGTTCTTTTCTTGTACGGCTCTGATGTTGGCACTAATTTTTGGTCGAATAAAAACTTGTTCCAAAAACGAGAATATAAAAGGTGAAGTGTTGTGTGTTCCATTCCGCCGTTATACCAATCAATCGGCATCCAATTTTTTAGAGCTTTTTCACTTGCAAATTCCTTTGTGTTTTTAGGGTCGGTGTACCTTAAGAAATACCAACTCGAGCCAGCCCAGTTTGGCATCGTGTCTGTTTCTCTTTTGGCTTTACCTCCACACTTAGGGCATTTAGTGTTTACCCAACTAGAAACAGCAGCTAGAGGCGATTCTCCAGTTTCTGTGTATGAATATTTTTTAACCTTTGGAAGCTTTACTGGTAAATCTTTTTCGGGAACTGGAACGATTCCGCAAGAATCACAATGAATCACAGGAATAGGCTCACCCCAATATCTCTGACGTGAGAATACCCAATCTCGAAGTTTAAAACGAATAACTTTCTTACCAAAATCCTCGAAGCCAGCAGGTTTATAGTCTTTTATAATCGGCAAATTATATTTCTGTGCAAACTCTGCATCTCTTTCGTCATCTGATGGCACAGCCATAATTGCGCCAGTTCCATAATGTGACAAAACGTAATCAGCAATCCAAATAGGTATTTCTTTTTTTGTTGCAGGATTAATTGCCATTACACCCTTTAACTCTGCACCGGTTTTCTGTTTGCCTTCTGTGGTTCTTTCTATTTCTGTTCTTTTTTTAGTTTGTTCGATATAGCGGGCTATCTCATCTTTGTTTGTCGCCTCTTTCATTAATACTTGAACTAACTGATGTTCTGGTGCTAACACCATATAAGTTGCACCAAAAATGGTGTCTGGACGAGTTGTATAAACTTTTATTTTTTCTGAATTCCCAGAAACAGGAAAATCAATTTCTGCACCCTCCGACTTACCTATCCAATTCCTTTGTTGAATTTTTACACGCTCCGGATAATCAACGTCGTCCAAATCTTTGTGCAAACGCTCTGCATACTTTGTAATAGCGAGCATCCATTGCTCTTTTTCTTTTTTTTCTACTGGCGTACCGCACCTCTCACAACAACCGTTCACAACTTCCTCATTTGCTAAACCGATTTTGTCTTTTGGGCACCAATTAATTTCTGACTTTGTTTTGTATGCGAGACCATTCTTCAAAAATTGCAAAAAAATCCATTGAGTCCATTTGTAGTATTTTGGGTCTGTAGTATTTATTTCTCGTGACCAATCAAAAGACATTCCTAATGATTTGAATTGTTTGCGGAAAGTATCTGTATTTGTTTTTGTTACCTTTTCTGGCGCTATACCAGTTTTAATAGCAAAGTTTTCTGTAGGCAAGCCAAATGCATCCCACCCAATAGGAAACATCACGTTAAAGCCCTGCATACGCCTTTTCCTAGCGACGATATCCATGGCGGTATATCCGCGTACATGGCCTGTATGAAGACCCTCGCCAGATGGATATGGAAATTCCATCAAAGCAAAGAAATTATTATCAGCACCATCAACGGCCTTATAGGGCTTTTTAGATTCCCAGACTTTTTGCCACTTTTTCTCTATTTTCCGTGGGTCGTACTTACTCATAAACCAAATACTACTATATTTGGTCCTTAAATTTCTTTAGAGCAACCCAAATAAGAATTATCAACGCAATAGCAAGAATAATTACTTTCACTGCATCATTTGCAGAAGTCCAATAACGCATTGAAGCTACAATAAATGAAAGCACGCCCGCTAGAGAGAGTGACTGCCCTATTGTCATATTGCCTTTCATAAAGTTGCCCCCTGCAACACAAAGTGCACCGAGAATTACCAATGTCACAAATACATTTCTGTCATAAGATTTTTGCGCAGAGTCATAATCTTGTCTGCATGTAAATTGCAAATCACAATAACCTTTCGCTTCTGTTTTTTGTGGTGAGTAAGCAGTGTTTTCATTCCACTGACCACCTTTCGCTACACATGAGTCTTTTGTATTGGCTTCAACTACTTGAGCCGTGTTTGGACAAAAGAGCGCAAAATCTGGCTGTTTGTAAATAAGAGAAAGTGCATAATTGAAGAATAGGTTTAGCACAACAACAATACCGATAATAAGTGACCACTTAAGTACTTTTGATGTTTTATTTGGTTCCATATCTGTGCATTGTATCAAACTAACTGTTTGTTAGTATTCTCACTAGAAACACTCGAGCCGTAGTACAAAGGAGGTGGTAAAGGGATGGCCTGCAAAAAGAAGGTGCGCCGTTCACCGCACTCCCGTCGAGACAGGTGGGAGCGCAGAACCGCCGCGCTCATTGGATGGGACACGCGCCGCCACAACGCACGACTTGCACGCAGACGAGCGCACCGGACCTAGACCTAGCGGTCTGGAAAAGCTCGTGGGCGCACACAGCTTCTGTGTGCGCCCTTTGTCTTATATATACGAAACTCTATGACCCATTCGACAAGCTCAGGGTGATTGAATTACAAATTTAAATTCGAAATTCAATCACATCACCGTCCTTCACTATATATTCCTTCCCTTCCACTCTTAACTTCCCTTTCTCACGAGCATTGGCATAAGAACCAGCCTCAATTAAATCTTCATAAGAAACCACTTCCGCTCGAATAAATTTATCTTTAAAGTCTGTGTGAATGGCAGTGCCGGCAACTGGAGCAGTCGAACCTTTTTCAATAGTCCACGCCCGAGTTTCATCTTTGCCTGTTGTGAAATAAGTTTCCAATCCTAAAAGCTCGTAACTTTTTTTAATTAAAATATCTAGTCCGGTACCAAACACAGAATCTATTTCCACATACATTCCGGGAATTTTGCTTTTTGCTTCTTCATCATTCTCGCTAGCTGCAGAATTATTCAAAACATAAAGAATTGGCTTCATGGTGAGTAAATGCATGCCCTTCACGATTTCCTTTTCCTCTTTTGTTAAATCCAAAGTTTGCGCAAGCTTGCCATCAAGTAAAACGGCCTCAACTTTTTTCAATACCGCTTCTTCTGCAATTGCTAATTTGTTGCCAGCTTTCACATCTTTTTGTAAGTTCCCCAATCTTTTTGAAACAGTCTGCTCGTCTGCAAGTACCAACTCCAAATTAATTACCTCAATATCATTTATGGGGTTAACCTTGCCAGCAACATGGATGATGTCGTCATCTTTAAATACACGCACAACTTCTGCAATTGCATCCACTTCACGAATGTTTGTAAGAAATTTATTTCCAAGACCTTCGCCTTCTGCGGCACCTTTCACAAGGCCTGCAATATCAACGAATTCAATTACTGCAGGAATCGTTTTTTCTGATTGAGAAATTTCTGTGAGTTTGCCCAGGCGTTCATCTGGCACTGGAACTATTCCAACTGATGGGTCGATAGTACAAAAAGGATAGTTTTCTGCAGGCACACTCTTTTTTGTGAGTGCGTTAAAAAGTGTGGATTTTCCAACATTTGGAAGCCCTACTATGCCTATGCTTAATTTCATTCCAAAACAATAGCTCAATTGAGTTGTTTTTCAAAATATTGACAGCAATAATCTTGTAGAGCAACATATTCGTTGCTCCTAATAAACCCCACACGCGGAGTTGAGGATGGCGTTTTACGACCCGTTTCGAATGGCTGAACCACTCGAGAATCCTAATCACCAGCGATTCTTCGAGGGTCTATCCATCGCCGAGCGTACCAAGGTGGTACGTCTCGCCAAGTGCGATGATCCAATGCACAAGGGCAGGCACAAGCTTGGCCTGCCGTGCAGTTGCGACATCGAGGAAGCACTCAGGCTGGCGCAAGAGCAGGGTGGGCAAAAGAAGGTAGAACGGCAGATACACTAAGTAGTACACCAAAGGGGGCGCGAGTCACAGACTCGCGCCCCTTATGACATTACTTTATTTTGCCTTCTTGCCTAACCTGTATACCCATTTCTTTATCATCTCTCTTCTCCACATTCCAAAGTGTTTTAAGTAACCGAATTTGCGAACTCTAATGGGCGAAAATCCAGAAAACCACAAAACGCCCTTTCTCAATTCATTTGTTGTGTCACCAAAAATCAAATACTGCATCAATGGTTCTGTATCGGAGGTAATAAAAATGCTTGCAGACCTACCTTTCAAAAGTTTTTTCCACATATAACCACCCCTAATAAAGTTGTATGCAAACCCAGGCATCCATACGCGGTCAATAAGACCCTTGAGGATTGCTGGCATTGTGGACCACCAAGAAGGATAGAAAATAACAAACACATCACACCACTTAACATTTTCCTGAAACATCACCAAATCGGGCTCTAATTCCTGACGAACCTTGTACCCTTTCCATAAAACTGGGTCAAACTTCATGTCACCAATGTTTTGCCTGCGCACTTCATGTCCTGCTTCCATGGCTCCCCTTTCATACTCATTAGCAAGTGTGCCATTTAGAGTGTCTTTGTCCGGATGGCCCAATAAAATAAAAACTTTTTTCTTTTTTCTTGAAAACATTTGCTTAAGTATATCAAAAAATGAAAAACTGCCTGTTTATTACACAATGTTTTGCAGAAAAAGCTATACTTTTTATACCCTTGCCGAAGGCAGGACAAGATAAATCCTATGGGATATGATAGGCAGGTCCAGTTAATATTAAGAAATAAATAAAAATTTACATGGTTAGAAAAGCTAATCCGGCTCTAATGAAGCCGTTGAACCTATCAGCAGACCTAGAGGCTGTTGTAGGAAAGGGACCAATGGCACGAGGCCAAGTGGTAAAGAAGATGTGGGAATACATTAAGAAGAACGACCTTCAGAACCCAAAGAACAAGAGAAACATCATTGCTGATGCAAAGTTGAAGCCTTTGTTCGGTGGAAAGTCAGAGGTTACTATGTTTGAAATGACAAAATTGGTATCCGCTCACTTGAAATAATATAGGTCTCACGCTTATAACAAAAAATCACCCTGAACTTGTCGAAGGGTGATTTTTTGTTTGGATGTTATTTTGTGGACCCTATCGGATTTGAACCGATGACCTCCTCATTGCAAATGAGGCGCTCTACCAACTAAGCTAAGGGCCCGTATTTAATTTTTCAGACCCAACTAAGTCCCGACGCTTCAGTCGGGATCCCGACCACTATGTGCGTCGGGACTAAGGGCCCGAGTCACTTATTTTACATTTATTTTAACCCTTTTCAATTACTCCAGAGAGATGAGGATTATATGCTCCAAAAACTGCTCTGGAGTAATACCTGTCGCATTTAGACCATCATTGAAAAAAGATTCTTTGTGAAGAGCTGGAAGTGAGTTAACTTCTAGAAACATTACTCCCCTTTTTGGATGCACAATGAAATCAGAGCGCGAGTAAGGGCCTAGATTTAATTTATCGTGAACTCTTTTAGCGGTGTTCGCTATCATCTCTTTCATTTTTTGACTAATTCTTGCTGGCACTCGGCTTTCAACTTTTTTCGTATGTTTATCATCAAAAGTCAAAATTCCGGAATGAACTATTTCTGTAGGCATCAGTGCATACAGTGGTTCATTTCTAAAACCTCTGATAACTCCACAAGTAACTTCTACGCCCGGAATATATTCTTCAACCAACGCTTTGTCAGAAAAGGCAAAAGATTTTTCCAAACTCTCATTTAATTCGTTTGGTGTGCGTGCTGTAAAAACTCCAAATGAAGAGCCATTATCAGCCGGCTTCACTATTGCTGGCATTGGCACTGAACGAAATGTTTCGGAAATAATTTCTGGTCGCTTTTCACTTTCAAAATCGTCTCTTTTTATCATCACATGATGAGGCATTTTGATTTCCTCATTTTTCAAAAACCCTTTTGCGGTGTGCTTGTTTTGAGAAAGTGTGCCGGCAAATGTGGATGGGCCAGTATGTGGCACTTTTAGTGAATCAAGAATCCTCGAAACATAACCGCCTTCTCCAAATGGTCCGTGAAGTGCATTTATGATTAAATCCATCTTTGTCACAATGTCCTCTGGTTTTCTTGGCAAACCATTCATGTGCCAAATGCCCTTCATGTCTATAAGTATGTCAAAGGGTTCATATTTCTCTGGAAAACTTTCGCGTAAAATTTTTAAAATCTCTGCGCCAGTTTTTAGCGACACATAATACTCATCGGACGGACCACCACGAAGTACACCTATGCGAGTTCTTTGCAATCTGAAAGACATTTAATTAATTATAACTTATATCAAATAGTTAATAGCTCTTACGTTCGCCCATTAGAATATAGAAATAATTCTTTTTGTATGCTGGGCCAAGTTCTTCTTTGTAATTCTCTATGCCTAAATCATTAGTCCCAGTACCCAAAGTAAATTCTTTAAGATTGGTAAATAGTTTGGCCCTTTCTTGATGTAGAAAGCGGCTTAATCCCCTATAACTATAATCAGCCTTCAAATGCAGACCAATCCAATTCCCACTTTGATGCTCCATGCCCCATGCAAGTCCAATAAGACGATTATCGGACAACACATATACCTGTTTGATTCCATATTTATCTAAATTATCCAGACAAAAATTAAAAAACTCTTCTGATTCATCAAACGTAATACTTTCGTGCTTTCTTTGAGATTTCCAAAAATCATAAAATTCAACGATTTTGTCTTTTGGGCATTCATTTGTAATTTCAAATTTATAATTATTAATGAATTTATTTATTTTCGTGCGCAAATCCCCACTTGGATTTGTGAAATTTTTTGTTTCATAAAAAAACTCTGCTCCCATTGGTTTTTTTAATATTATTTCAATATTTTCATCATTCACTGCTTTTACATCATCTTCAGCTGCAAAAGCTACAGAAGAATTAATCCAATTTTCTTTCACTTTAGGCATAAAAATCGATGGAAATTCATGAGAAAAAAGTATGTCCTGCCATACAATTATATTTTCACCATTCTTTTTGAAAATGTAAGCTGCAAAATCAAGGTATAGATCGCTACTAAAATAAGAGAAAGGTAAGGTCTGAATAACTTCTGGATGTTTTTCACGTGAAAATTTTTCCATAATGTATTGAACCATTTTACACTAACCGCCCCCGCAGTTTCCGATGATATGCAATTGCAAATCTATGCGCTTCATTGTTTGCCAACAATATTGCTCTTTCCCACTTCTCTATAGTTCCCTTTCGGCCCAATATTTCTTTAGCTTTATGCTTTTCATCTTTTACCACCGCTACAATATCGATATTGAAACCTTTTTCTTTTAGCACAGAAGCTGCAACGTTTACCTGCGCGGTAGAACCATCAACAACAATCAGGTTTGGCAAGGTCCATTCCGCATGACCCAAACGACGCACAAGAATTTCTTTCAGATTCGCCACATCGTTTACTGAGTTTCTAGTTGCTCCATGTATTTTAAATTTTCTATAATCGCTTTTCTTAAGCTCTCCGTCTTCCACAACCGTCATTACTCCCACCGTATTTGTGCCAGAAATGTGAGCAATGTCATATGCTTCAATTCTAAAGACTTTTTCATTTCTAGTATTACGAGATACTGCCGTGTAATCGTCTTTGATTAGTGATACATCGCGAATATGCTCCAATGCAAACATCTGTTTTTTAATGACATCTGCTTTTTCAAAATTTCTTACTTTTGCATAGGCCATCATTTCTTTTTTCAATGACGAAATTAATCTTTTCTTGTTTCCAGAAAAAAACAAAGAGATATGTTTTATTGTTTTTGCATATTCTTGCTTTGAAATCTCGCCCGTGCAAACTCCCGGACACAATCCAATTTGCCTGTTGAAACAGGGCCTAATCTTATTTGGCTTGTTTTCATTTGCGGGCAGGCACTTATCTCTATAGGGAAACATCTTTCGCACAATTTTCATAGCTTCTTTTAATTGAGCGCCATACGTAAATGGCCCAAATGTTTCTTTGATTTCAAAATCGTATTTTTTCTGTAACAAATCTCTTCCACGAACAACCAAAACTCTAGGAAAATTATCTTTTGTAATAACAACATAATTAAAACTTTTATCGTCTTTTTCTCTAATGTTGAATACCGGCTGATGTTTTTTGATTTCCGCAGCTTCTAGGATTAATGCTTCCAAAACGGAGTCTGTTTGTTTGAAAGAAAATGAATTTGCCTCTACCACCATAGACACAACTCTTGAACCACGCGTTTGCAACAAATCGTTCGCAAAATAGCTCCTCACTCTATCTTTAAGTGAAGTGGCTTTCCCTATGTATAAAATTTCTTTTCCGCGTTTAAAGAAATACACCCCCGGTGTATCTGGCAGATTGTATTTTTTTAGCTCTTGCCAAGTCATAATTCGAATTGTAATGTAAAGATAGAACCTGTACAAACAGAGGCCGTATGCCCGATGTTACGCCCCTCATGGAAGATGCGATGAACGGACCACGGCCTGACGAACAGTATCTTGCAGAGCTGTTCGAAAAGCCGAGCGGATTTTTCCGAGATTCATTGCAGACACTGCTCGGACAAGACTACGGCATCCAGCACCCTCCTGTTCCTCGGAAAACGAAGGCGAGCTGTGACTGCCACGGATCCTTGGATTGCCACGCAAGCAAGCCACCCGAGTGACAACCCGAGACCCCGCGAGATGTGCACACATTTCGCGGGGTTTTCAATTGTAAATTCTTGTTAACGGAGTTATAAAACTAAAAGAACTTAGCGGAGTAATCTATGAGCCCGGCACAACTAGCACTCATGGAGAGGGCAAGCCAACTTCTTCAGAAGATGAAGACTGAGGGTCTTTCTGAAGCTGATTTCAAAAAGCTTCAGAGGATTCAGGCGCAGTGCCCGCACCACGACGACCCACTTAGCTTTCTTCACAACGGTGAAGACTGCGAGGTGTGTGGCGAGAAACTGATGGTGTAACACCAAAGGGGCCCGACTTGGGCCCCTTGCTTGTGACTATTTTTTCTTTAATGCCTTTTTTAAATACTTGCTCGTGTAAGTGTTCATTGATGCCACATTTTCTGGCGTACCTTTTGCAACTATTTTTCCACCCCCCTCTCCTCCTTCCGGTCCAATATCAATTACCCAATCAGCACTTTTTATCAAATCCATATTGTGTTCAATAACAACTACAGTATTTCCTTTATCAACCAGTCGTTGCAAAATTTCTATGAGTTTTTTTACGTCGTCATAGTGTAAGCCTATTGTTGGCTCATCCAAAAGATAAATTGTTTTCTGGACATGCGGACGATATAGTTCTGAAGAAATTTTTACACGTTGAGCTTCCCCACCAGAAAGTGTCGTCGCGGACTGACCTAGTTCCAAATAGCCTAAGCCGACATCTTGCATCGTTTTCAAACGATCATAAACTGATGGAATCTCTACGAAGAAATCTAACGCCTCTTCTACTGTCATTTTCAAAATCTCAAAAATGTTTTTGTGTTTGTATTTAACTTCCAATGTCTCTTTGGTAAATCTCTTTCCTTGGCAGACATCGCATGGCACATAAACAGTAGGTAAAAAATGCATTTCAACTTCTATCATTCCATTTCCCTGACACGTCTCACACCTTCCGCCTTTTACATTGAAAGAAAATCTATTTGCTTTCCAGCCACGCGCCTTCGCTTCACTTGTCTCTGCAAATAGGTCGCGAATAAATGTCCACGCACCGGTATAAGTTGCCGGATTAGAGCGCGGAGTTCTGCCGATTGGAGATTGATCAATCAAAATTGTTCTGCCTAAATATTCTGTGCCTGTAAATTGTTCACAATTATATGTTTCTGCAGTTCTGTATCGTCTATCAAATCGGGCTTGTAAGTTTTTATGTACGACTTCATACATAAATGTAGATTTTCCAGAACCGGAAACTCCTGTGAGAGCTACAAACCTACCAAGGGGGATTTCGGCATCAACATTTTTTAGATTAAATATGTTTGCTTTTTTAATTAAAATTTTTCCTCTTTCTTCTGTGCGTCTTACAACAGGAATTTCTATTTCCTCTTCTTCGCGCAAATATGCAAGTGTTCTTGAGCCAGATGTATTTTTCTTCGCAGTTATCAATGACTCTAAATAATCTGCCACAACAATTTCACCACCGTGCACACCAGCTCCTGGGCCAATATCAATCAAATAATCTGAAGCAAAAATAGTATCTTCATCGTGCTCTACAACGATAATTGTGTTGCCTAAATCTCGAAGCTTTAAAAGTGTTTTGACAAGACGGTCATTGTCTCTTGAATGAAGGCCTATTGTTGGCTCATCAAGCACGTAAAGGGCGCCCACGAGCCTAGAACCGAGCTGGGACGCGAGACGAATTCTTTGCGCCTCTCCACCCGATAATGTGTGGGCGCGCCTGTTTAAGCTCAAATATTCAATGCCAACATTTCTCATGAATTCCAAGCGAGAAGCTATTTCTTTTAGAATTACTGACGAAATACTTTCTTCTCTTTGAGAGAGCTTAATTCCAGTTATGTACTTATACGCGTCCTCAATAGAAAGTGCTGTGTAATCAACAATATTTTTATCACCAATAAAGATGTGAAGCGCTTCTTCTCGAAGACGAGCGCCTTTACATTTTGGACAAACTTCATTTCCAAAAAAATGTTTTGTGCCTAAGCCATTACATTCAGGACATGCTCCATATGGAGAGTTGAATGAAAAAAGTCTTGGCTCAATTTCTGGGTATGAATAACCATCATGCGGACAAGAAAATCTTGATGAAAGCAGTACGTCTTCATTGTCTTTAAATGCAAAAACCACTAGACCGCCACTTTCTTGAATAGATTTTTCTATTGCATCTGACAACCTCTCTTCTGCATCTTTCCTTGTTTCTTTTAATTTGAAATCTGTAAGCGAAATGGAATCAATCAAAACATCAATTGAGTGCTTTTTATTTTTATCTAAAATAATTTGCTCGCGAAGTTTCTTTTTTACTCCATCGACTCGAACCTCCATAAAACCTTTGTTGAGTAAATCGTAAAGAAGCTGGTAGTACTCACCTTTTCTTCCTCGTACTACTGGTGCATAAACATCAACAAAAGCCATCTCGTGTACAAGCTTTCCTTTTTTATTTTTACTTTTGCCAAGCTTGGTGGCCTGACCCATTATTTTTTCCAAAGCAAAATGTTTTATTTCATCAAATGAAAGTTTTGATATTTCCCTGTTGCAAACTAAACAATGTGGGTGACCAATGCGTGCATATAAAATACGTAGATAGTCATAAATCTCTGTAATTGTTGCCACAGTTGAGCGCGGATTGTTTGATCGTGATTTTTGATCTATTGAGATTGCAGGAGAAAGCCCAGTGATTTCATCCACGTCTGGCTTTTGCATTGTATTCAAAAATTGACGAGCGTATGAAGAGAGCGACTCTACGTAACGTCGCTGACCTTCTGCAAAAATTGTGTCGAACGCAAGAGATGATTTTCCAGAACCAGACAGGCCTGTCATAACAACCATCTTGTTACGTGGCATTTTTACACTGATATTTTTCAGATTGTGAGTACGAGCTCCTTTTACCGTAAGCCACTCCTCACTTTTTTTATCTTTTTTGATTTCCATATAGTCAAAGCCCCCTTGGGTTGCCCCATGGGGTGTAGCACGAGCGGATTTTAGCACATCAAGGGCACTTACCAAAGCCATGAAAATACGTAGAATAGTTTCTAGTAGCACATAATCACAATTAGAGAAAGTGAGGAACTGATCATGGGAAAACTCCAATCTGTGTTCGGCAAACCCCGGGTTTTTCTGCCTGTCATTCATTGCATGTACACAGAGCAGACACTCGAGAATGTGGAAATCGCATTCGAAGCTGGGGCTGATGGAATTTTCCTAATCGGCCACAAGATGGATACAGACAGGCTCTTGGAGATTTACGGGTCTGTCCGGAAGTTGTATCCGGAATTTTGGATTGGCTTGAATCTGCTTCGTAATTCAGCTGGAACAGCAATACGCCTGCTTCCCGCAAATGCCGATGGGCTTTGGACTGATGATGCTGGCGTTCGCGAGGAATACCAAAGTGCCGGTGAGCTCTTAAAGCAAAACTGGCACTGGTGGAAGCAGAACGCGCCGATTGACGCTCTCTACTTCGGTGGAGTTGCGTTCAAATATCAGCGCCCAGTTCATGACGAAGCGATGGTTGCAAGGCTTGGTACCGAATTCATGGATGTTGTAACCACAAGCGGTGACCGAACTGGTGAACCGCCGAACATCCATAAGATTGCAGTCATGAAAACTGCAATCGGCACGCAAGACCTTGCAATTGCCAGTGGAATCTCAGCTGAAAACGTTCGCGACTTCCTTCCCTACGTAAGTGCATTTCTGGTGGCGTCTGCAATCAGCAAGAACTTTGATGTTCTCGACGCTACCAAGGTGCGCGAACTTGAACAGCTCATTCACTCTGACATACCGTAAAACAACAAGGGCCCCATCTGCGATTTTCGCAGATGGGGCCCGACTTATTTGTATAGCTTGGATTTCGCTCTACAGTACGCACACTCTAAGAGATGGGCCTCTAGCAAGCGCCTCTCTTCATCAGAGCCACCACCACCTACATAGTGGCTGAATTGTGCGTCCGTATAACATTCCTCGGTTGGATATTCTTTGACCGGTTTTGTGGCCATATCCCCTCGCGCATTTATCCTTCGAGAGGATAGTTGATTACAAATTAATTTGCAATCAAGTTATTGGTTATTAATAAGTATCCATACTTGACAAAGATTGTAATTGTGCTATCATTAAGTACAGCATTTGTTAGTCGTGCAGTTCACGGATGAACCGCGACCCTTCACATGGAGTTACAGTGAAAAAGGCATTGAGGACACTCATCGGACTTGTTGGGGTGTTGGCCATCGGCTGGGCCGCTGTCAAGATAGTCTTCGTCAGCGGAGATACCTTCGGGGACCCCGCAGTGTACAACGGCGTGGGCCTGGCGCTGCTCTTCACCTCAGCCATTTGCATCATCATCGCGGTGCTGCAAATTTCCAACGTCAATGACAACGCGGAGATGCGGAGAAACGGGTGGACTCCGAGAGGAACTCGCCTGGGCGATTTCCTTCGGCTCGTCTTGGCTGGGGTCATGCTGTCAGTCCCCGTCATCGTGATTGGGGCGACCATGCTCGACAACGGCCGGGAAGCCCGCAAGGTCAACGAAACGGAGAGCACAGGAACCACAGACTTTCTGAGAGTCATGGTGCTCAACGTTGATCTAGCCGGACAGATGGTGCTCTTGCCCATCTCGTACGACCGGAAAACCTATGGCGTTCACCCTGAGTACTTTTGGGATCGAACGTTCGTCTGTCACCAACCCATCGTCTTGAAGACGAAAACGATTCCGGAGTTCGCAAAGACGAGGAATGCGGTTGTCGTGGTCTCCGTCACCTCAACCTCGCAGTTCAGCAATAGGGACTGTTTCGGCTGGCCTCCAAGGGCCATGTCGCTCCACGAACTCGTGGTCACCAAGAAGGACATTGACATCGCCCTTCGCGAGGCCAAGCTCCAGTAACTCGGGGCAAGAAACTAGCGCGCTCGTCCAAATGAATGGACGAGCGCGGTTTTTTTATTTATTTTTTTTATTATTAGATTTTACTTTTTCGCTAGCTCTAACTTTTTCGTAAAGCATTTTGATTTCATCTCGTAAAATTGCTGCGGTTTCGAAATCAAGTATCTTTACTGCGCCATTCATTTGTCTTTCCTTTTCGGCAATAAGTTTTTTAGGGTTTTTTATAAACTGCGCTTCGTCAATTTTCATTAAATCACCAACCGCATTGCCATGCTCACGCTGAAGTGTATCCGTGATGTCGTGAATGGCCTTCATAATTGTTTTTGGAGTAATACCGTGCTTTTTGTTGTATGCGAGTTGAATTGCGCGCCTACGATTCGTCTCCCCGATTGCACGTTCAAGGGAGCCGGTCATTTTGTCTGCATACACAAATACTTTTCCATCAACATTTCTAGCGGCTCGGCCAATGATTTGAATAAGAGCAGTTTCTGAACGCAAAAAACCTTCTTTGTCGGCATCTAAAATCCCGATAAATGTAACTTCGGGCAAATCCAAACCCTCTCTAAGCAAATTCACACCCACCAAACAATCAAATCCTCCTTTCCTAAACTCTGTGAGTATTTCAATTCTTTCAATCGTTTTTATATCGCTGTGCAAATACTTTGCCTTCACTCCTCGCTCAGTTAGATATTCGGCCAAATCCTCAGCCATTTTTTTGGTCAACGTGGTCGCAATTACTCTACCCTTTTTTTCAATCATACTTACCGCCTCATCAATGAAATCTTTTATTTGGCCTTCATAATTCCCTTTTGGTGTAATCGGGCGTACGGTTATTTCTGGGTCAATTAGCCCAGTTGGACGAATCACCTGCTCCACGATTCTTTCTGACTCTTTTCTTTCGTAAGGCCCTGGTGTTGCAGAGGTATAAAGCGTCTGTCCAACCTTCTCTAAAAACTCTTCGTACTTAAGTGGACGATTATCTTTTGCTGATGGCAATCTGAAACCGTGTTCTACGAGTGTATTCTTTCTGCTTTGGTCTCCTGCATACATACCATTTAGCTGTGGCACTGTTACATGCGATTCGTCTACTACAGTCAAGAATTGTGGTTTCCCATTTTTATCTTTTGGAAAATATGAAAGCAATGAGTCTGGGGGCACACCCTCATCCCTGCCGTCGAAATGGCGCGAGTAGTTTTCTATGCCATTTACATAACCAATTTCTCTTATCAAAGCCAAATCATAAGTGGTGCGACGCTTCAAACGTTCTGCTTCTAAAATTTTTCCTTCGTCCTGAAACTTTGCCAATTGAATATCTAATTCCTTTTTAATTTTTACTAAGGCTTTCTCCGCGGCTCCTTCACCCGCAATATAATGTTTGGCTGGAAACAAAAAATAATTATCAAGCTTTTCTATAAACGTACGAGAAGTTGAATCATATTTTGCTATTTCAGATATTTTCCCGTCACTAAATTCAATTCTGTATAAAACTTTTTCCGAAACCGGCATTATCTCAAAAGCATTCCCCACCACCCTAAACTGTCCGGCAGACAAATCAGCATTTGTACGTGAATAATGAATCGCAATAAGCTTGCGAATAAAATCTGCTCTGTTGTCTTTTTCGCCAACTGCAATTTTCATATGCACTTTTTCATATTCAACTGGCGAACCCAAACCGTAAATACAAGACACACTAGCAACGATGATTACATCCTCTCTAGTTAATAGCGCTTGTGTTGAAGCGTGTCGCAAACGATCAATCTCTGCATTTATTTGTGCCTCTTTTTCTATGTAAGTATCAGTCACTGGCACATATGCTTCAGGCTGATAGTAATCGTAATAAGAAACAAAGTAATGCACGGCATTGTCTGGAAAAAATTCTCTATACTCTTGCGCAAGTTGCGCGGCTAAAGTCTTGTTGTGCGCGATAACAAGCGTTGGCATCCCAAGATTTTTAATAATATTTGCAACTGTAAATGTTTTACCAGAACCAGTAACACCAAGAAGCGTTTGCTTGCCCAAGCCCTTTTCAAACCCTTCTGTAAGGGCTTCTATGGCTTTTGGCTGGTCGCCTGCCGGCGAATATTTGCTTTTAAGTTTGAATTTCACAAATCGACTATATCATTTTTTACAAAAGCCGGATTACTCTTACTTATAACAGCAAGACCATACGGGACTTCCGTATGGTCTTTGTAGCTGAAAAAAGAACTCCTTTTCTGCCTTGTCTCACGGGTCCATAACGACCATGTACGGCCGGAGCAGCCTGTCCCTCCGACTCTTGGGCTTGTGGACGTAGGCCTGCCGATTGTGCTCAGCTCGCTCCGCTCGAAACTGGATGAACTTCGCCATGGGCACAAACTCCTTGGTGGGGTTGTGGAAGACATATGGCACCCTGGCGCCGTCCTCCTCTACCCAACCAATGATGCCGTGGACCGCACACTCGGGTACGAGCACCTCGTCCTTCTCGCCGTTCAGCCGATGTGGACTTTTCTTTCTGAACACGACCATGCTTCCTCCATTCCGTAGCGGTGAAAGAACTGGGAACTGGGACAAAAACAGAACGAGCTCTCGAATGTTATTCAAGAGCTCGTTTCTGGTTTCGTACTTAATTAATTAATTTAAGGTTTGACTAGAAAATGAGCCCCCGTAAAAGGTGTCTTTTTAATAAACAGGAAATATGTGCGCATTTTCGACATGGGTGAAATTCTAACATCTCATAAAAAACGTGCAATCACTTTATTCTTTTTGATATTGCAACAAAAAAGAGCCTTTGTACTCATCAAATGTGTCATTCAAAATAGCTTCTCTCATTTTTTCAACTAGGTTTAGAATAAATCTCAAATTGTGCATAGTGCCAAGTATTGAACCGAGCATTTCATTGCTTTGATATAAATGTCGTAAATATGCACGTGAAAATTTTGTGCAAGCAGGACAACCACATTTCTCATCAACTGGTCCAAAATCTTTTTCAAATTGAGCGTTCGTAATATTTATTTTGCCGTTGTGAGTATATAAAGTGCCATTTCTACCGTTTCTTGTGGGAGCTACACAATCAAACATATCAACGCCGTTCTCGACGCCCAAAAACAAATCCTCTGGCTCTCCAATTCCCAACAGATGTCTTGGTTTGTCTTCTGGTAATTCCTCATTTACCCATCTCACAGCACTGTGCAAATCTGCTTTATCAAAAGAGCCGCCAATGCCGAAGCCATCAAATCCCATACCTGCAATTACTTTTGCACTTCTCCTACGAAGCTCCTCATCTCGCCCTCCTTGTATAACACCGAACAATGCTTGATTGTCAGCTTGCCCGGATTGCTTGTGGTATTCAAGCGATCTTAGTGCCCAACGATGAGTTCTTTCTAGGGCTTCCTCCTGATATCTTCTATCTTCTGTTGGTGATGTGCACTCATCAAATGCAAAAATAATATCTGCGCCAATCGAATGTTGAATCTCTATAGATTTTTCTGGTGTGAAATAGTGCAACGAGCCATCTAAATGAGATTTAAACGACACACCATCTGCTCCAATTTTTGCTAGTGGAATTACTGGATCTGAAATTGCCCTTTCTGAAATCATTTTACTTGGGTCTTTTTCTTGAACGAATTTTGAAATATTTTTCCCAAATGCTGAACCCAAGGAAAAAACTTGGAAGCCACCCGAGTCAGTAATGGTCGGACCGTCCCATCCAGAAAATTTGCCAAGCCCACCTGCTTTTTCAATTACATCTGTGTTTGGTTGTAAATATAAATGATAAGTATTCGCAAGAATTGCTTGTGCACCCAAGCTTTTTACTTGTTCGGGTAAAAGACCTTTTACAGTAGCTTTTGTGCCAACAGGAATAAATGCTGGAGTTTTGATTTCCCCATGAGGTGTTTTGATTATTCCTGCACGACCCAATTTTCCTTTTATTTTTTTCTCAATTCTGAATTCCATAATAAAACCTTATCACATGTCTTTTTATTTTTACTTTTTCCCGAGTAATTAAAAAAGCTTTGTTTAGGAGCGAGGTATATCTCTCCGTGACAAAGCTTTTTTAATTGCGACTACTTACCGACTTTTACAAGCTCCACTTCAAACAAAAGAGTTGAGTTTGGTGGAATTGAGCCAGCTGCTTTGTCTCCATATCCTAACTTTGGGGGAATAATTATTCTTCTTACTGAACCAACTTTCATTCCCATAATACCCCTGTCGAATCCTGGAATTACTTGTCCGGTACCAAGTGTGAATGTGAATGCTGTTCCACGAGCACGTGAGGAGTCAAACTTTGTGCCATCTGTTAAATATCCATCGTATTGGACAGATACTGTGTCCCCTGCTTTTGCTTCCGCGCCATCGCCCACTTTTACATCAATAACACCTATCTGATTGTCTGGAAGATTTGGTAACGCGCCCTGCTGACTTCCTGATCCTGTCTGTGATACCTCACCTGTCTTTGCATTATCGCCCGGTAGTGAAAGATTCATATTGCTTGTGTTAGCTGTGGCAGCACCTGCTGTGTTTCCTGCCGCAAATTTATTTACTAATGGTGACCAAATTCCCTGCCAAAAAACGTAAGTGATAACTACTACTGCGGCTGCTACAGCAACCCATGTCCTTGTATGAATATTTTGCATAAGAATATCTTACCTTACAACGGGCCTAATTGGCATAGTTTTCCCCATATTTTAATACTATACATAGCAAAAACTTACTCCTACCATAAATACAACTGTGCGGTAAACTATCAGACATGAATCCCGTAGTAGAAAAAGGTATCCGAGCATACTACGGTTTTAAAATTTAAAAGCTGAATGTCGAGATTTAACAAGAAATTAAAATTAAATTGGTAGCCTGCTCGTAAAGAGCAATACCTTTTTTCACTATCGGGATGAATGAAAGCACAAAAGATTTACTGACTTTAAAAGAAATGCATGAAGCATCACAGGCTCGTGTAAGTGAGATTGCAAAGGAATTTACGGAAGGTTTTAAATTTTTAGAAACGTTTGGGAGAACTGTTAGTTTTTTCGGTTCAGCACGCACCAAAGAAGCCGACTTATATTATGAAGATGCAAAAAAATTAGGAGAAAAAATAGTGAAGGACTTGGGTTATTCAGTAATCACAGGTGGCGGACCAGGGATTATGGAAGCAGCAAATCGCGGTGCCAAAGATGCGGGCGGAAGATCAATTGGTATGACAATACGTCTACCTAACGGACAAGTAACAAACCCATTTATAACCGACCACTTAGATTTTTATTATTTTTTTGCTAGAAAAGTTTGTCTAACCTTTGCATCTGAAGCCTTTGTGTTTTACCCCGGCGGATATGGAACTTTGGATGAACTTTTTGAAGTGCTAACTTTGATTCAATCAAGAAAGATAGAGGGCGTGCCAGTATTTTTGGTTGGTTCGGAATATTGGAGAGAACTAGATGGATATATAAAACACACGATACTTGAAAAGAATTTGATAGACCATGATGATGTCGCAATTTACGCAATCACTGATGACCACGAAGACATTATTCGCACTATAAAAAGAACGCCTGTCAGAAAATGGTTACCATTTGATCATGACGGCGGACTGCCAACTGACAATCAAGAATAATTTGGCAAATGAATAGGCCGGTCGCAACATGCGAC
>JBAQOA010000030.1:0-30215 GCA_049304335.1 Minisyncoccia bacterium
GAGATCCAGAGGGCAAAAAAAGAGATGAAATTCGTTTTGGCTTAACCACGATAAAAAACTTCGGTGAGGGAATCGCCCAAGCAATTGTGCACGAAAGAAAAAGAGCCGGTAGATTTAATTCGCTGTCTGATTTTCTATCTCGCATAACCGACAAAAATTTAAATAAAAAATCTTTGGAATCATTAATAAAAACTGGCGCCTTAGATGAGTTTGATGAGCGTGGTAAATTACTGGCAAATCTAGAATCACTTTTGAATTTCCACAAGGAAAAAGTGCATGCAGGAGATGCACATGATTCCTTGTTCGGCACAATGGCAGGCCACGATGAGGTAAAGATGGCCGACGTCGCTACCGCGACGATGGAAGAAAGGTTGGTCTGGGAAAAAGAATTGCTCGGGCTATATATTTCTGGACATCCCCTCGATAAATATAAAGACAGATTAGAAAAAAGAGATATGAATATTAAAAAATCTCTTGAAGTAAAATCTAGTACTCAAATAACAATAGGTTGCATAGTAGAAAAAATACGAGAAGTTACTACTAAAAAGAATGAATTGATGGCATTTGTTAAAATTGCAGACCTAAGTGGTGAAATTGAGATGGTGGTTTTTCCTAGAACATATTCTGAGTACAAAAAATTTCTTGTTGAGGATGCCTGCATTATTGTTCTCGGAAAAATTACTGAAAGAAATGGTGAAAAATCACTAATCGCCGAAAAAATAAAAGCACTATAAACGAACGAGCCTCACTGTGTGAGGCTCGTTTCTTGCGAACTGATTTGCTCGTTCATGAGCGATGCGAAGAGACTACCAAATATGAAGAGGGCGATGCCCCCAACAAACTTGACCAGCGTCCAGGTCGCAACGGCCATGCAAACCAACTTATCTTCAACTGACACTTTGAGCGAACGTGACATTATAGGTACTCCTGTCCAGTTCTAGCTCAACAATATGTATTAATACATTTAGCGTCAAGGCTCTTTAGTACAAATGGTTTTCCTGCTAGAATTGCGGTTATGGACGAAAGAGATCACAAAAAACTTGGTAAGGAATTAGGGCTTTTTACATTTTCTGACACTGTCGGAAAGGGTCTTCCCCTATTTACCCCAAAAGGCGCAACCATAAGAAGAGAGCTGGAAAGATTCATTGTTGATGAAGAAATAAAGCGTGGCTACTTACACGTAATAACACCTGATATTGCAAAACTAGATTTATATAAAAAATCTGGGCATTACCCGCACTACAAGGATTCAATGTATGCACCTATCGTAATTGATGATGAAGAATTTATGCTTCGTCCTATGACATGTCCACACCATTTTGAGCTTTATCTTTCACAGCCCCGCTCGTATAGAGATCTCCCTATGCGTATTGCAGAGCTCGCAAAACTTTATCGTTATGAACAGTCTGGAGAATTAATGGGCCTCCAAAGAGTAAGGTCTTTTTGTTTATCAGACGCACACATTGTTTGTGCTTCAGAAGAACAAGCGGTTGAAGAGATAGGAAAGGCACTTGATTTAATTGAATACGTAACAAGTGTATTTGGTTTGAAATTAAACGAAGATTACAGATACAGGTTATCACTTGGCGATAGAGCAAATACAGAAAAATATTATAAAAACGATGAAGCGTGGGAGAAAGGTGAAGACCTTTTGAGGAAACTAATGAAGTCTCGCGGAGCAGATTTTGAGGAGGCAAAAAACGAAGCGGCATTTTATGGACCCAAAATTGATATCCAGATGAAAAATGCTAATGGTAAGGAAGATACGGCTTTCACTGTGCAGTATGACTTCTGTATGCCAGATAGATTTGATCTAAATTATATCGGCGAAGATGGTAAGGAGCACAAAGCATTTGTCGTGCATCGTTCCTCAATTGGCGCAATAGAACGCACAATGGCTCTTCTTATTGAAAAGTATGCAGGTGCATTCCCTCTTTGGCTTTCTCCAGTTCAAGTGAAAATTTTGACTGTAGCTGAAACACACAAAAATTATGCCAAAAATATATTTGATGAATTTATTAATGAAGGCATTCGCGCTGAACTAGATGACTCAAATGAAACTCTAGGTAAAAAGGTGAGAAATGCAAAAACAGAAAAAGTTAATTACATGCTCGTAATTGGCGACAAGGAAGTGGAATCTGGAAATCTATCAATTGAATCTCGAGATAAAGGTAAACTCGACGAACAATCAACTAGAGATTTTATTGCATATATCAAAAAAGAAATTTCAGAAAAGAAATAATTAAAAGTTTTAAAGCAAAGGTCGCCTGCACTGAACAGGCGACCTTTAGGTTGTACCATCCACATCGTACTCAACCGGTCGCACAGATGGGTGTCCACATATCTGGAATTTCCCAAAATGCACGCACTCCGGCTTCAAGCACGAATTGTTGGGCGGCCTATTTACTGGGCAAAACACCCAACCGGGCGGCAAAACTACCACTACTTGTGGCCCCTTTGGAGGGTCATTTTGTGTATTCATAACACACTCCTCCCATCAACGGGTTTTCTATATCCACTATATACTCTAAACAAAAACCAACAACAAAAGATACCACCCTACTCGGTGGTATCTTTCTTTTTTGGTTTTGGGTTATTGAACGGACATGTTTCTTGGTGCACTTCGCCCGTATCAGCATCGCATGTGCAAAGAATAATCTCCCGCTCACTACCCAATACTTTTGCTAATTCCTTTTCAGGCACAATCACCTCTCAAGGGTTCCGAGGAAGAATAATGCACTAAATATCAAGATTTGCCAATTTTGCGTTTGATTGGATAAATGATTTTCTGGCTGGAACATCTGTACCCATCAAGATGTCAAAAACCTTATCTGCTTCTTGTGCGTCTATTATGGTGACTTGTTTCAAAATCCGTTTATTTGGATCCATTGTTGTTTCCCACAACTCTTCGGAGTTCATCTCTCCTAAACCTTTGTATCGTTGTATAGCGATTTTCATTTTCCCAGCAACTTTCACTTCAGTATCTTCCCCATCATCTTCACTTAATGATTCCGAAACCTCTTCAACATCCGCATCTTTTCCAACTGCTTTTTGTTTTTCTATATCAGAATATGCATAAATAATTTCTTTGCCTTTTTTAATTTTGTAAAGCGGTGGTTGAGCAATATAAACGTATCCCGCATCAATAAGTGGTCTAAAGAATCTATATAAAAGCGTCAAAAGAAGTGTGCGAATGTGTGCCCCGTCCACGTCGGCATCAGTAGCAATTATGATTTTGTGATAACGAAGTTTACTTATATCAAACGTGTCGCTAATTGCTGTACCGAGCGCAACAACTAAATTTTTAATTTGTTCTGAACCAAGCATTCTATCTAAACGAGCACGCTCGATGTTTAAAATTTTTCCACGGAGTGGAAGAACGGCCTGAATTCTCCTATCACGGCCCATTTTTGCAGTACCACCTGCAGAATCTCCTTCTACAATAAATAATTCGGACTCTGCAGCAGATGATGATTGACAGTCAGCTAATTTTCCAGGTAGCGTCATTCCTTCAAGCGCTCCCTTTCGCAATACTGAATCCTTTGCAGCTTTTGCAGCTTTTCTAGCACGCAAAGCTAAAACAACTTTATTGATTATTGCCCTACCATCTTCTGGGTGTTCCTCCAAAAAGGCCGAAAAACCTTCACCAAAAACGCTTTCAACCATTGCTCTTGCCTCAACAGTGCCCAATTTTGCCTTTGTTTGGCCCTCAAATTGCACCTCACGGAGCTTCACAGAAATAACCGCTGTTAATCCCTCAAGTACATCTTCACCAGTAAAATTATCTTCATCTTTTCCACCGCCTCCCTTCTTCGCGTAAGTATTAATGGTTCTAGTAAGGGCCGTCTTGAATCCAGTCACATGAGTTCCGCCCTCACCGTTATAAATGTTGTTTGCAAACGGAAGAATTCTAGAAGAAATATCATCGACATACTGAAGTGCTACCTCCACTGATTCGTATTCATTAATTTTCTTTTCAATATAAAATATATTCTTGTGAATTGGTTTCTGAAAAGTATTTTGAAAACGAACTAACGAATAAAGTCCACCTTCAAAATAAAATGTTTGTGATGGCACATCTAAATCCAACTCTCTTAAGTAAAAAACTTCATCCGCTGGGATTTTTCCGTCCCATTTTCTCGCATCAATTACTGAAATTCTCAAGCTCTTGACTAAATATGCTTGTTGGCGAAGATGGTTAACTATTCTATCGAACTCAAACTCGACTTCCTGAAAAATTTCTTTATCAGGACTAAAAGTAACAATAGTTCCATGCTCTTTTGACGCGCTCAACTTTTTTACCGCAGCCTTTTTCTTGCCCTTTGAGTATTCCTGAAAATATTTGCCACCATCTCTGTGAACAATCACCGTCATATAGTCTGAAAGCGCATTTACTACCGACGCACCCACACCGTGCAATCCTCCAGAAACTTTGTATCCTTCACCACCAAATTTTCCTCCAGCATGGAGAGTGGTCATAATAGTTTCAAGTGCAGAAACTTTTGTCTGCTTGTGCATGTCAACAGGAATACCACGACCGTTATCGACCACACGAATTCTATTACCCGGAAGAAGGGCGACTTCGATATCATTGGCAAATCCGCCCATCGCTTCATCGCGACCGTTATCAAAAATCTCCCATATCAAGTGATGCAGACCATCAGGGCCGGTAGTACCAATGTACATACCGGGACGTTTTCGTACTGGTTCTAGACCCTCTAGAACCGTAATGTCAGCAGCACTATATGAGCCTTTTTTGGGCTCTTTTTTGTCGTCTTTTTTGGATACCATTTACCCTCAAATTATAGCAAATTACACCCTAAATATAAAGGTCCAAAAGTGGAAAAATATGGCTTAACTAGCCTACAAAAACAGCAAATTTACGCCACTCAGTTAAGAATTCAGAAATGGGCACAAAAATCTCTTTTCTTTCTCCTAATCGGTTGTCTGGGTCGTTGATGTAAAAACCAGTTGTTGCGCCCAAATTATCTTCAAAACCAACAACTACTATTTGGTGCGACCCATTTTGTCGAGAAATCGAAACTATTACGGGCACATTCCGTTCTATCGCGCCTCTAATTCTTCTCACACCAATGTCTAGTAAATCATTTTCAAAAATATTTTGACTAAATGTTTTTGAGGCAACATCAACCTTTACAGACTTGAATTCCTCAGCATATGCCGGCACGCCATAATTATGTGCCAATCTAACTAGTGCATCGTGTCTCCAACCAATTCCATCTAAATATCCACCGATAACTATTCCCTCTTTAATTAAAGAATCGATACTGGGAATAGCATCACTTTTTGCGAAATCTAAACACATCTTTAAACAAGTTACGGAGCACCCCTTCTCTTTCCAATCGAGCATGGTGATTTCATCGAACTGAGAGTGATATGGAATTTTTAATTTCATGATGATAATTTGCTGATTTCTTTTATTAAATTTTCTTTAGATCGTAAGTCCATCCTTTCGTCGGGAATTTGTACTACGAATCGTCTGTTTTCATCTTTTATAATTCTTCCGTATCCTATGATATTTTTGAATGAATTACTTTCTACTAAATTTTCCTCAACAACGCCTCCCGTACTTGCTGACGAATGTATAACTTTTCCATCATCAACATAAACCCCTACGTGATCAACACCTTCTGGAACTTTTGTGCCGGGCATATATTCCAAAGTTTCGGTCCTTATAGCTTCTTCTTTTACTGTCTTACCAAGTACTTGAGAAAAATATGAACCATCTGTATGAATGATTTTACCGGTATTAGAAAAAATGATATCACCGTAAATTAATTCATCTTTATTAATTCTTTGTGAATACACATATTGGTCAATAGCAATCCTTGGTATAGAAATCCCAGATTCGACTGACGCCCATGCAATCAAGGATGAGCAATCAAATGACTCTGGAGCGTCTTTCAAAACACTTGCACCTCTTTTATAAGGCTTACCCAAAACCTGTTTTACAGACGAAAGAAGTTTATTTCGTGGCTCAACTACAGAAAACTTAAGACCACTTCTTTCCAATGATTCTACATCTACTTCAGTTGATGATAACCCGATCCTATATACGAAGGTCATATTATGCGAGGCGTATTGTTCCGCCAAAGTTTTTAACCGTAAATTCCTCAATTTTTGCGTGCAACGCATTAACCTCTTCGTTTGTAAGGGTTCTATCTAAATGCCTATACGTGATTCGAAACGTGTAACTTATCTTACCCTCACCAAATTTTTCAGTATTTTCATATTTGTCCAACAAATGCACTTCTTCAATGATATCTCCACCAACATCACGAATGGCATCGAAATAATCATTTGGAATAAAGTTATTTTGAACTACAAACGAAATATCTCTTACTACCGGTGGAAACTTACTTACCTCTTTATATTTATTTCCCAAAATTAATTGTTTTTTTACACGCTCATCATCTGACCAAAGTAAACGAATATCTGGAAGCTCCATTGATACAATCGCCAATCTCTCCAAGCCGAAGCCAAAGGCCCAACCATTCCATTTGGTTGAATCGATTCCAAATTTTTCTAAAACGCTGCCCTTTACCACTCCGCTTCCTAGTATTTCAGTCCACTTACCATTTTTATTTATTTCCATCTCAAGAGATGGGTCAGTATAAGGAAATGTATCTGGATTAAATCTGCTCTCGATGGAATCACCAAATACTGCTCCAGCAATTGAAGTTAGAACTTTTTGTAATTCTTCTGTGCCAATAATTTCTTTATCCTTTGGTGCGAGATACCAACCGTCTAACTGATGGAACACGTTCATGTGATGGCGATCTATTTCATCTTTTCTATAAACTTTTCCATGTGAAAAACATCCTACTGGCTCTCCCTTTGCCATTCTCTCTTTAACAGAATCTTGTTGTAGGTAGTAGTACCACATGACTGTGGTGTGAGTACGAAGAATATTTTTGTCATCAACATAATAGGTGTCTGACTTACTTCTAGCTGGATGATTTGCTGGGAAATCGAACAAATCAAAACTTATATCAGCAGGCACTACCTCTGGCGTCTCAATGATGTCAAAATCGTTGAAATCTGACTTAGCGAGAATACGCTTTACCATCTCACTTATAGGACTTCCGTCTGTTCTAGACAAATCCGGCATTGCTAAATAGCGCTTTATACGTGCACTTTCTGCGTCCTCCCTTTTTGAAAGCCCCTCTAAAAGACGCTTTTCTTCGTCACGAGAAATTTTGTACATATTTTTCATAGATGTTTAGACATTATACCGAAAACTTAAAAAGTACATATTAGCTTTGTTTTTGGGCTTCTTTTGTCATATACTTGTGTCGCGTACGCATTTTTAATCAAATATGGCAGTTTTCACGAATATATCTATATTTTCAGGCTTATTCATTTCCCTCTTTTTCGAGGTATTTATTCTTATAACTTATTTTGAAAGAAAACACCTAATAAAGACCGAAAGTGCAAAAGAGCCAACCTATTTTCCTTCTACCACAATTATAGTTCCATGTTTTAACGAGGAAAAAACTGTGGCTCAAACAATAGAGTCCTTGTTAGCCCTTGATTACCCCAAAGACAAATTTCATATTATTGCAGTTGATGATGGTTCATCAGACAAAACACTAGAGGTGCTTTCTCAATATAAAAACAATCCATCAGTCTCTGTGCACTCAAAGAGGAACGGTGGAAAATTTACAGCATTAAATCTTGGGCTTTCTCTGACAAAAAGCGAATTGGTTGGATGTCTTGATGCAGACTCATTTGTAGACAGCCAAGCTTTAAAGAGGGTTGTTAGTTATTTTGATGATAAAAACACAATGGCAGTTACTCCATCTGTGGTGGTATATCAACCAAAAAACATAATTGAACTAATTCAAAAGGTGGAATACACATGGGGTGAACTACTTAGAAAGACTATGTCATTTATAGGTGCTGTTTATGTGACACCTGGACCATTTTCGATTTTTAGATCTGAAGTATTTAAAAAGCTTGGCGGATATAAGCATGCTCACCATACTGAAGATTTTGAAATCGCATTAAGAATGCACCAAAGTAAATTTAAAATTGTTAATGCGCATGATGCACTAGTTTATACAAAAGCCCCAAAGACAGTCAGGGCTTTAATAAAACAAAGAACGAGGTGGTCATATGGTTTCCTGAACAATATGATTGATTACAAGCATATGCTTTTTAAAAAAGAATACGGACATGTGAGTGTTTACATACTTCCTATGGCAATAATATCAATTTTCTCCTCACTATTTTTCTTTTTCACATTCCTTCTGTCTGTTGGTAATAAAATATCAGAGATAACTAATCACATTTTGACAGTGGGTATTTCTGCGCCGGCACTAAATTCTTTTGGATGGATGATGTTAAACATCAATTCAAAAAATTTCTTAGTAATGTGTGCCCTTGCCCTTTCTATCCTTCTGATATTTATTTCTAGACAACTTTCTGAGAAGAGTTTTAAGTTTTCTCCCGATATCGTTTACTTCCTCCTAATTTATGGCTTTATAGTGCCATTTTGGCTAATGAAGGCTTTATACAATACCGCTTTAGGGAAATCAATTACTTGGAGATAATTTATGCAAAAAGGAGACTATAAAAAATATATATACGCCTTCACAATAACATGTGTAATTTTCTTTACGGCTATTTATGCCGCAAACTTTTTGAGCAACAAAAGGCTTCAAGAGCTACGATTTATACAAGACCAAATTGCCACCGATTTACTTTCTTCAGAGGTTGAATCAAGCTTACTTCAAGAATTCTCATGCCGAGATATTGGTAGAGCATCGCTTTCAAATGAACTGGGTTCACTTGGACAAAAACTAGCGGGCGAAGAAAGCGCTCGCGGAGCTGATGACCCAGAGGTTATTAGTTTGAAAAGAAACTATTCTTTACTTCAAATCAAAGACTACTTGCTAATGAACAACGTAAACGAAAAATGTGGTGCAAAAAATATTATGATTTTGTACTTCTACAGTAAAAATTGTGATGAATGTGAAAAGCAAGGAATGGTATTAACAAAGCTTCACGAGGATTTTCCAACCCTTCGAATTTACTCATTTGATTACAATATTAATGTTTCCGCCGTAAAAACATTAATTTCTATAAACCAGATACTTCCAAAACAACCTGCAATAGTAATTGGTGATAATAACTATTATGGATTCAAATCTATAGATGATATGCAAAAAATAATCCCCAACCTAAAGAAACTTCAAAAACAATCAGCTACTTCAACTTCATCTAATTAGTTCAATATAAAAAACAGTGGGGACCACTTGAATTTCACACAAGTGGCTCTCCCTCGGAAATTACTGGCGGAAATGCTTTGCATTTGTTTGCTCGATTGTTTTAAAAAATAAATAAATTTCTTTTTTAAAACCTCTCTCGCAAAATTATCACCGCCCTTACTTCTATCACTCTGAGCCACTTGTCGGATTCGAACCGACGACCTATTCTTTACAAAAGAATTGCTCTACCAACTGAGCTAAAGTGGCATATTACGGACTTATTCTTATCTTACCATCTTGAACAATTTTTTCTAAATAGTCCTTTCTTTTCAACTTTTTCAATTTTGCCTCAACAGAACGCGCATCCTTTAAACTCTCATACTCCTGTTGGAACACCAGTTCAATTTCCCCTAATTTCTTTATTGATGGTGTATGCCCACCCTTGTGGTGTTTTACCCTCTTAATCAAATCCATGGTGCTACCAATGTAGTATTTAGTTGAAGTTGATTTTAGAATGTAAACAAATGGCATTTTACAAACTGAGTCCCGACGTTTCAGTCGGGATCCCGACCACTTTGTGCGTCGGGACTAAAGTGGCGTTATTATTTATCGAACGCTGAAGGGTCTTCTAATTTATCCTCAATGGTCCCTTCCCCATTCTTAAGACCTATCTCCCTCTTTGCCTCTTCAATATCACGAAGAAAGGCTGAAACCTTTGGATTTTCCTTAAGTTTCTGCACCCCCCTAGTGGATTGTCGCATTTTATCATACGACTCTCTTAGGTGAGCAATCGAGGTTACAACAGATTGATATATATGCATTTTGAAGTCAACCTTTATAAGTTCCTCGAGCTCTTTCGCCTTGTTTCGCGAAGTACCCAATACTCTAGCAAGCATGTCATGAGTGGTTTCATCAAAATTAGAGAATATTCTATAGACAAAACTCCGACGACGCCTCTTGAGCTCATACAACTTCACAGCGAGCATTCCTAACATTCCAATGAGCGACCCGTAAAAAATATATACGGTAAGCATAAGTTATTAGTCCCCCGTAGAGAACCTAACAAATCTTCTGATTTCTGTTTTCTCACCAAACTTTTGTATCAGCGAATTGACCAATTCTTTTATTGTGACGTCTGGATTTTTAATGAATGGCTGTTCCAATAAAACTCTTTCTGAAAAATAACTATTCAGCTTCCCATCCAAAATTTTTCTTTTCATTTCTTCTGGCTTTCCGTCAACTTCGTGTACAAATGCTTCTTCCGCTTTTGTCTTTGCTTCAGCAGAAATATCATCCATTGAAAGAAATTCTGGGTTTGTTGCCGCCACATGCATTGCTATATCGTATGCAGCCTTTTTAAACTCCTCATTTTTAGCGACAAAATCAGTTTCGGATGAAAGCTCGACTATTGCCCCTACCGTGCCATTAGCGTGAATATAGGACTGAATAGCCCCTGCTCCAAGGGTTCTATGACCTTTGTTGGCGGCAATGTCTGCGCCCTTCTTCTTAAGTATTAAAAGTGCCTTCTCGATATCGCCATTCGCCTCTTCCAGCGCCTTTCTGCATTGCATTATAGATACACCTGTTTTATCTCGAAGTTCTTTTACTTGCTCTGTACTAATCATTTTATTTATAGAAACAAATTAATTATAACTCACACACTAACTTATTATTCTGCTTTTCCTGCTTTCTTTCCTTCTTTGTAAGCGTGTGCAATCTTGTCTGTTATAAGACGCACACTTGATGGAAGCGCATCATTACCTGGAATTGCATATGTTAATTCTTTCATGTTGCAATCAGAACCAGCGAGCGCCATTACTGGAATATTTAAAAGGTTCGCTTCTCTAACTGCGATATTTTCTTTTCTTGGATCAACAACATAAAGCATGGCTGGGAGTGAACGCATTGGAGTTATCCCACCAAACATTTCTCTTAATGAATCAATTTCGCGGTCTAAAAGTAAACGCTCCTTTTTAGTATATTTTGCGAGCTCGCCTTTTTCTTTTTGCTCGGTCAAACTCTCTAATCGCGCCACCCTCTTCTTGATTTCAGGGAAATTGGTTAAAGTTCCACCAATAAATCTACCTGCTACGAATGGAAGTCCAGCCGATGACGCAGCATCCTTTACTGCACCCTTCGCTTCACTCTTGCCTGCCACCATCAAAATTTGACCACCTTTTTCGCCTACAGCCTGTGCTGCTACCAAAGCTCTTTCAAGCATTGTTTTTGTTGATTCCAAATCAAAAATTTCTATATTGCCCTTTGTACCAAAAATGAAGTCCTTAGCGCTTGGGTGTCTTCTGCCACGCTGTCTACCATAGTGAACCCCCGCCTTTGATAAGACGTCAATTTCTATAGTATTTGTGGGTTTTGTTGTCATAATTAAAAATCGCCCCAAAATCTGAGAGGCAAGGCATATACTACCAGACCCAAATAGCCCACGCAACATAGCCAAAAACCATATTTATTCCTCTCCTGCCCCCATCGTCCCCTCTTCAAATCTTTTGTTTATTTCTTCTACCATATCATCCAAATCGCCGTCCAAAATTTTGCCAATATTGTGCCAGTTTTCTTTTATGCGATGGTCTGTAATTCTGTCCTGCAAGTAATTATAAGTACGAATTTTTTCTGATCTATCGCCAGTCCCAATTTGCCCCTTTCTATCAGAAGACAACTTGGACTCTGCCTGAAGGCGTGTCTCCTCTTCAATTTTTGCCAACAAAATTTCCATTGCCTTTTCTCTGTTTGCGCTCTGTGACCTTTGTGCAGTAGAGCGAACAGTGATTCCGGTTGGTTTGTGTGTGATGCGCACAGCAGTCTCAACCTTGTTCACGTTTTGACCACCAGCACCACCTGAACGAGAAAACTCCATTTCTAAATCTGCGGGGTTAATTTCAACCTTTGCGTGTTTTCTGATAGGCAAAATAACAACTGATGCTGTAGAGGTGTGCACTCTTCCAGATTTTTCTGTTGCAGGCACTCTCTGCACTCTGTGAACACCAGTTTCAAAGCGTAGTATTTTATAAACATCCTTTCCGCGAATCTCAAAAGAAGCGTCTTTGTAACCCCCTAAATCAGATTTGGCCACATCAATCTCTTGGGCATTCCATCCTTTTGATTCTGCATACTTCCTGTACATATTTGAAAGTGTTTCAGCAAAAAGAGCTGCTTCTTCACCGCCGGCCCCAGCTCTGACCTCCAAAATAATTTCATTAGGAAATTCTTCTTCTGTCTTCTCAACCTCTAAGATTTCATCTAAGTGTTTTTTAAGTTCAGCAATTTGCTCACGAATATTTTTTAAATCATCTTCCGCTAGCTCCTTGTATGAAGGGTCATTTAAAAGATCTGTGGTTTCTTTTTCCTTTTTTATTAAATCACCAAGCTGGCCTGCCATGTAGGCGGTCTTTGGGTTTTCTTTATAGCGCAAAAGATCTTTATCTTCCATTTTAAAAAAGCTCGAAATCTAAGATTTCTTCGCTGTTTTTTCTTTTGGTTTTTTTGCTCTAGCCTGACTCAATTTGAACTTCTCAACACGTCCTGCTGTGTCTATTACTTTATCGTTACCTGTGTAGAAAGGATGTGACGCACTAGAGATTTCTACAGAAACCATAGGATATTCTTTACTACCAACTTTTTTAATCTCATCTGCTTTGATAGTTGAACCGATTACAAAATCTGCCCCCGATGAGTTGTCGTGGAACAATACTGGTCTATATCCTTCTGGGTGTATTCCTTTTTTCATTGCCCGATTACTATACCAAAAGTTTTAGATATCGCAAGAAAATAAATAAAGGAAAAGCCCAGACGCAATTTCTGCATCTGGGCTCGACACTCGGAGAAACTTCCTCCAAGCCGCGCTTAACTAATCTCCCAAGCGCTCTAAGGGGTTGGGCTGGTCTCTCTGTCGCCTTGGCGACTACCAGCATCTGGAAAGGACTGCGTGATATCCGGCATCTGTGCCGGGTCACGCTCACCCATGGTACGGGGCGGGTTGTCACCGCCTCCGCTACTTCTAGGGCCATCGGCCCCAACGCGCACATCGACTGACAATTCTACTTGCCCGTCAATGCGCCGCTTCGTCCGCCAGTGCACGATTACTTCACATCGCGAGCCACGCGCTGGCCACACGGCGGACTGGGATGGGTGCTATGCGCGTTCGGCTACCCATCCACATTATAAAAATGAAACTACGACGGTTCAGGGTGCCGGTCGATTTTCCTATCCTCGGCTGCACCCCGAACAACTGTCCCCTTCATGACTACTTACCTGCCCTGAGCAAATCTGGGGATTAGACTCGCTCGTTTGCTATTATACATACTTGACATAATTTGTCAAGTATTTTCTTGTTTACGAACGAACACACCAAAATGTGACTATATATAGCCATTAAACTGATTTCAAGAAATCGATATTTGTTTGTATGGCTTCAGCCTTCTGTAGTACAGAGGTGCCATATGATGAGTTATATGGTTTTTTGTTATCGCAAGCTCTTCCAGAATAATATTTACATGCGGCATTTCTTTCAGATGTATATGTTCCTCCGCTAGCACCCAAATCAGCCATATAAAGTGCTGTAGCTGTGATAGCATGCTGTGCGTTCCAAGGATTAGCTTGATTTGCATCTATGCTATAAACCCTTGCAATACGACTCTTAAAGGTTTCCCATGTTGATGGAATAAATTGTGAAGGTCCCATACCTCCCCCAAATCCTCTACCTGAATAATATTTACCATCACCATATGGATCTGGTGGACAAGAAACTGGCGTAATAGACCAGCTTTTACCTAAACGATCTGTAATAGATTGAAATGGCGCTGTATCACTTGGACGCTTTGTATCGCCATTGCTATACATTATTCTCTCGAACGGTCTGCCGGTGTTTTTACCTACACCATTTCCAGTTTGTAAATCCTTAACCAAACATGATCCAATATTTTTCCCCAACTCTGATTCCTGAGTGAGAATTGCCAAAATAAGTGCAGGTCGTACGCCAGTTGCACGTGATGCGGTATTCGCATAATCAAGGGCTGTTGCAAATGGAATTGCCGCTGCATCACGCAACCCGAAGAGTGCTACACGAATTTGCTCTGCTTTTGCCTGCTTTTGGGCAAGAATTGTGTCTTGGACTTCCTTTGTTTTATTGACTACAGCCAAAAGTTGTTTTTTGTCTGCTTCGTTTCTAGCAACTTCTTTTTTCTTTTGTTCAATAACATACTTGGCATCTTCTTCCTGATTCTTTTTATCTGCTAATGCCTGTTTTTCTTTCTCGGTTTCAGCTTTTGCTTCTCGTACTGCAAAAAATAAATCTTGTAAACTTTTTTGAATAGAATTAAAAGAATCTAAATCACTAAAAAAATCAGATATATTTTTATTTGAAAGAATCGCCTCTGGTAAACTATAAGTATCTATTTCTCTAGTCTTTCTAATAAGCTCGCTCAAAGATACCTTGCCTTGATCAATCTTTGCTACTAGGGTGTTTATTCTTGTTGTTTTAACATTTATATCAGTTGTAAGTTTCTTTATAGTCGTATTTTTTTGAGCCAAAACAGCTTCCGCCTGCTTGATTTGAGCCGTCAAAATACTTATATCTCCGCCTATGGTTTTTTGTTTTTGCTTTAAATCTGCAATTATTTTCTCTTGTTCCTCAATTTCCCTCTGTGTCTGCGCCAACTCTGCTTCAAGTTGAGCCCTTTGTTGTGGTGTTAAGTCTTGTGCCAAAACAGGCGCAGTGTGGAAAAATGCGCCAAATGTTAAAGAAAATATTACGGACAAAACTAACAAACGCTTTGCGCTCATTGAAATCATTATATCAAAATAGGGTCTGAGAAATCGTGTGAACCTGTTTAACTAGGCTTTTGCTTCTTCGGGAGCCGCTACGGCCTCATCTTCGGTTGCGTCCTTACCTTTCTTTTCTACCTCAATTGCAGATAAATCTACTGGTACTTCTTCTTTTTCTTCCTTTGGTACTTGGACAGATGCTACAACTTCATCCTCACCAGATAAGAATTTAACTCCCTTCATTTCAGGTATATCTTTAACAGTGATAATATCTCCGTCTTTTTCAAGTTTTGAAATGTCTACGATTACTACATGTGGAATTGCATTTGGAAGCGCCTCAACTTTAATATCGTGCATCGCCTTAACAACAAGTAATCCTGCTTTGGTTGCTGGAGCAACTCCTTCGAATTCAACTGGAACATCAATCTCCATTTTCTTGTCTTTATCGAATACATAAAAGTCTGCATGCCTTGGAGTGCCAGTTACAGGATCAAAATCTATCTCATGAATTAGGGTGTCTATCTCGCCGTCTGATGTTTTAAGAGTAACAACGGTTGATTCCCCTGCTTGTTTGTATGCCTTCTTGAAATCAACAAGAGAAACGGTTATTGGGGTGGACTTGGTCTTTTTTCCATAGAAAACAGCTGGCATAAAACCTGCCTTCCTCAAGGTTTCTGGGTTTTCGTCTGTCTTTCTCTCTTTTACGGATAAATTCAACATAGTGGGGAGATTATATTAAAAATCCTTAAAAAGGCAACCTTAGCTTGAAACTATATGATTCTCTATATATTCAAAACTGCCCAAATCCATAGCAAATCCGCCCACCTTTTTACCGGGGTTGAAGATATTTTGAGGGTCAAATATGTTTTTAGTCTTCCTAAATAGTCCAATAATTTCTGTGCCATACATCTGTTCTAGAAATGGAGTTCTAATGATGCCGTCATTATGTTCAGCCGTTATAGAGCCATGGTACTCATGCACTAACGAATAAACCTCTTTGGAAATAGGTAAAATAATTTTTTTGTTCCTCTTGTCCAGCATATCCATAAGTGGGATAACATGAAAATTTCCATTACCCGCATGCCCAGCAATTGTGTAAAAAAGTTTATATTTATCTAAAATTGCTCGAAGCTTTGGCAAAAATTCTGGCAAAAACTCTGGACGAACTATTACGTCATCAATAAAAGGAGCGGTTCGCTTTCCATGAACATGCTTACGCAACAAATTAAAACTTTCTCTGCGGATAGTCATATACTTTTCTTCCTCGAGTGCCGAGCCAGTAATGTGGGTACTCGTATGAAATCTCTTTAGAGAATCTCTGACTTTTTCTGCTGATTTTTCAAGTGCATCGTCACTATCTCCCGTAAACTCTACCAACAATACAAGTTTTGGAAGCCCGCCTTTTAAAAACATAAGTACTTCTGGTATAAACGAAATTGCCATTTTGAAAAAACTTTTGGCTTTCATAAGTTTTAATAATTCTGGTAGATATTTAATTGAAAAACGAAGAGTTGAATCGTCGTATGATTCAAGTGTCTCTGGGTTTTCTTTCAAAATTTCATTTACAATTTCGCCTAAGTTATCTAATTTCTTTAAAAAGATAACCAACATTTTTGATTTTGCTGATGGTTTTACTAAACCAATTTCAACTTCCGTCGTTATGCCTAAAGTACCTTGTGCACCAACAATCAATTTATTCAAATCAAAAACTCCATTTTGTTTAACATTCCACAAATAATAACCGGCAGAATTTTTCGAAACATTTGGTCGAGCTTTTTCAATTAATTCTTTATTGCTTTCAATTAATTCATCTAATTCCCTATATATTTGCCCTTCAAAGTCGTTTTGCTTTTTCTTAGCCTCTAAAGCGTCCTCAAATAATGGCTCTACTAAGCGCTCTTTTCCGTCTGCAAAAACCATTTTTGAGCGTCTTATGTATTTCTCCATTTTGCCGTACTTAAGAGTTTTTTCTCCGGCAGAATTATTGCCCACCATTCCTCCAATGGCATTCATATTTTTAGACGCTGTAAAACATGGGAGGAGTAGATCGCGAGCCAAACTTTCTTTTTCAAAATCACGATACATAGTGCCCGCAGAAACCACTGCATAATCATTACCCCAACTTCTTGTGCCATTTATATATTTCTTTGTATCTAAAATTATTGACTCATTTAGTGAGCCACCAGCCATACACGACCCGCCTGCACGAGCAGTGATAGACAATTTTGGATTTTCTTTTTTATTAGAAGCGACGAAAGAAACTACTTTTTCAATATCACTGACATTCTTCGGAAAAACAACGCACTCTGGCATAACTTTAAAAAGAGAGGCGTCCCGCGAATACTTTTCTAGTGTTTCCTCACTACTTTCTACTTGTCCACTTATTAGTAATTTTAATTCGTGTTTATAGTCCATTGAATAACTTTAATTTTGCTGTAACGATTTTTTTCATTTCTTCTACACCTTCTGCCATAAATTTATAAGGTGCTAGTTCATCGGTACTCATTCCTTTTTCAATTCCCTTTTTATAAGCAACCCGCAATTCAGTATTTATATGAATAACGCTAATTCCAGCCTTTATTGCATCTTTTATATCTTCATCACTATTTCCTGATGCGCCGTGTAAAACTAATGGAACATTAACTACTTTTCTAATAGCCTTTATTCTATCTATATTCAGTTTTGGTTCGCCTGCCTTTACCAAACCGTGAACATTTCCAACTGATGGAGCAAACAAATCAACCATGGTTTCCTCTACAAACATTTTTGCGTCCTCTGGTGTTGTCTGTGTTTCTTCTGAAACGCCATCTGGAATTTCATCTAGAATTTTTGAACCAGAACCGATAAAGCCCAATTCACCTTCAACCAAAATCTCTCTTTTATCCATTTCTTCGTGCTCCTTTGCATATTTCACCACTTCTTTCGTCATCATTACGTTTTCAAAAAAAGGTTTCTCTGCGCCATCTATAATCACCGAATCAAAATTGTGATTAACTGCTTCTCTTGATGCAACAACCGAATATGTATGGTCTGCATTTAAAAACACAGGTAAACCTTTTTCTTTTTCAACAGCAACTAGCGCCCTTATTTCTGCTACTCCCAAAAAACTTCTCTCTTTCTCAGATACCCCGATTATGACTGGCAAATTGAGTTCTTTTGCAGACTCAATTACTGCCTTAAACCCTTCCGAATCAGAAACATTAAAGTGCCCCACCGCAACCTGTCTTTTCTCTGCATCTTTTATATATTCAAGTAAAGTCCTCATGAGAATCATTTTATCACGTAAGTTTTGATATAATTCTCACAATGTCATTATTTAGCAAACCTTTAGACTTTATAGCTATAGGAGATATAACTACCGACGCATTTATCCGATTGAAGGACGCTCGCGTCACATGTGATGTAAATGACGAAAATTGCACCATTTCAATGCGTTATGGGGATAAAATCCCATATGAATTTGTAAAAATAGTTCGGGCAGTTGGCAACTCATCAAATGCGGCAATATCAGCCTCTCGTCTTGGTTTAAATTCTGCCTTAATCGCAAATATGGGTGGAGATGAAAACGGAAAAATGTGCCTCGCAGTCCTAAAGGAAGAAAAAGTTGAAACAAAATTTGTAAATATTCAAAAAGACAAGGAAACTAATTACCATTACGTACTTTGGTTCGAAAAAGATCGCACTATTTTGGTAAAACATCAGCCATTTGCATACAAACTTCCAAATATTGATTCACCAAAATGGATTTACCTATCTTCTATGGGTGAAAACACAGAAAAGTATCATGATGAAATTGCAGAGTTTCTAAATAAAAGCCCAAATACTAAACTCGCTTTTCAACCTGGGACATTTCAAATGTCTTTAGGAACTGAAAGATTGAAAGCTATTTATGCGCGCTCAGAAATATTTTTTTGCAATCGTGAGGAAGCTCAAAGAATTTTAAACAAAGTATCTGACACTGATATAAAAGAGCTTCTTCTTGGTTTGCATATGCTTGGCCCTCAAATGGTTGTCATAACGCTTGGCCCAAAGGGTGCTTATGGAGCAGATAAAACTGGTATTTATTTTGCTCCACCATTTAATCCTGAAGAACCCGCATATGAAAGAACTGGCGCAGGTGATGCTTTCGCATCTGCTTGCACTTCTGCACTAGCACTTGGCAAAACCCTTCCAGAAGCACTTTCTTGGGGTGCGGTTAACGGCATGAGTGTTTGCAGATATATAGGAGCACGCGAAGGACTTCTGACAACAGCACAAATTCAAGAAGAACTCACAAAAAGAGCCGACTATAAAATTGAGAAAATCTCTTGAGGCTACTTCTTTTTTAAAACCTTCTTTACTGCCCTATCAATACCATTAATACCCAAACCATAATGCTCTATTAGTTCCTCTGGGGTTCCAGACTGGCCGAATTCATCATTTACGCCCACAAATTCAATCGGTACTGGATAATTTTGTGAAAGAAACTCTGCAACTGCAGAGCCCATTCCCCCCATTACTTGGTGTTCTTCTACTGTAACCACTGCGCCAGCTTTTTTTGCCACTTCTAAAATTGTTTTTTCATCTAGCGGTTTTATAGTTGCAAGATTTACAATGATTGTTCCTATGTTTTCTTTTTCTAAATTATGCGCCACTTGCAATGCCTTATGAACTAGTGCGCCCGTTGCGACAATTGCAACTAATGGACTCTCTGATTCGTAAAATATCTGTGCTTTTCCGATAGAAAACGGAGTATCCTCTGTAGTTATTATCGGTGTTTTTTCCCGTGCGAGACGAATGTAAACTGGCGTGCCATTTTTTGCAGATTCTTCAGTTGCTTTTCTTGCCTCTATCGCGTCACATGGAGATATAACGACCATTCTTGGCATAGTGCGCATAATGGCAATGTCTTCAAGTGCTTGATGTGTACCACCGTCAGGCCCAACCGAAACTCCTGTATGAGAACCAGCAATTTTTACTGGTCTATTGTTATATGCGATTGTAGTTCGAATCTGTTCCCAATTTCTGCCCGGAGAAAACATTGCATATGAAGTAATAAACGGAATTTTGCCCGTTGCAGAAATTCCAGAGGCAACACCTGCCAAATTTTGTTCTGCTACTCCTATTTCAATAAATCTTTCCGGAAATTTTTCTTTAAAAAAGATCGCTTGGGCTGATTCAGTAAGGTCGGCGCACAACACGACTACATTTTTATCTTTTTCCCCCGCTATCACCAACCCTTCTCCAAAACCATGCCTAATTGGCACTTGCTCAACGTCTTTATCAAATATTTTTTTGTTTAGGAATTTACTAATCATGTTATCTATTCTTATCTGTCCATAATCCATTCCACCAACTCGAAGGGTCTTCATCAATAGCGACTTTTGCAATAGCTTTACCGCTTTCAGTTTTAAAACGTTCTAAATACTTATCTTTTTCTCCTCCTTGTCCTGGTTTGCCTTCTAACCATATTTGAGCTTCTTTATTTCCTTGCCAAACATATTCACGCAAAAGAAATAGTTGATCGAGAAGGTCAGCTTCTTTTGCTAATATTGCCTCTTTGCTCTCCCTTTTATCATATTCATCAACTATTTCTTTCAAGTCCTTAAATGGAAGTGTTCCTAATTGGTCCTCTTTTATCTCCTCTTCAAAAATTTTTACATATTTTTTATGAATCCAGTTGTGATCATTACTTCTAATCTCTGGCATGTCATGAATTAAACACATCATTGCAACTTTGTATGGATCTACTTTTTCCATTTTTGCTAAAAACCAACCAATAATGGTTACTCTGTATGAATGAGTTGCAATGTTATCCGACATGTCATCAGTCAAAAATACCTGACGGTGAATACGGGGCAATTTGCGCATAGTGCCCATTTCAAAAATAAATTGAGCTATTTTTTTGTTTTCCTCATTAGTCATTGTGATATCCAGTTATTTTCCCTCCTAAACTTCTTAATTCTTTCATTGCCATTTTACCCTCATCACTTGTCGGCGGTTTTCCATGCCACCTATAATCTCTTTCGAATTCTTTTACCCCCTTACCAGGAATTGTGTGCGCAATTATCATTACGGGCTTATCAAAAATTGTTTTCGCTTCTTCTATTGCATCATTAACGTCTTCAAAGTTATGTCCATCAACCTCAATGACATGCCAGTTCCACGCTTTCCATTTATCAGACAAAGACTCCAAGGGCATCACATCTTCTGTAAACCCATCAATCTGAATATAATTTCTGTCAATAATCCCAACCAAATTATTTAATTTTTCTTTACCAGCGAGCATGCCCGCTTCCCATGTTGCACCACATTCTTGTTCGCCATCCGACATCAAACAAAAAACTCGTGCGGAATTCTTACCCATCCTCAAGCCAAGTGCCATTCCAACAGCCTGCGAAAGTCCTGATCCCAATGGCCCAGATGATGTTTCTAAAATAGGTAAAAAATCTCGGTGTGGATGCCCTTGTAATCGTGAACCGAACTTACGCAGTGTTTTCAATTCTTTAATCGGAAAATATCCGACGTGTGCCAAAGTTGCATAATAAACTGGGCAAATATGGCCGTTCGAAAGAACTAACCTGTCTCTGTCGGGATCGTGTGGATTTTCTGGACTGTGGTTTAAAGCATGAAAATAAAGAAGTGTAAAAATATCTGCCATTCCAAGTGGTCCTGCCGTGTGGCCAGATTTTGCCTCAACGAGCATTCCAATAATTGACTCGCGAATCTCATTCGCTTTCACCATTAACTCACTTTTCTTATTATCATCCAAAAAAGAAGCCTCCATTAAGAAAATTATAACACCTACTCAGTTAGGTCTAATAAACGCTCATATTCACCTATAGGGTCATCCGTACTCCATATAATTCCACCCTCAATTAAGCGTTCTGCACCGGCCTCAATAAGTGGCTTTATGTGCTCTTCTCCCACTCCGCCATCAATCTGTATAACTAAATCAGGAATAAGTTTCTTTAACTCTCTAACTCGTTCAATAGTTTTTTCATTAAATTTTTCTCCCTGCTTTCCTATGCGGTCAATTCCCATTAACTGCACAAAATCCAATTCCAACTTATTTTGTTCGATATATCGAACAAAATCGACTATTTCAATATCAGTCCCAATAGCTAAGCCGAGCTCAACACCTAACGGCTCAGGCAAGTTATATCTTTTCTTGAAATCTTTTAGAAACACTTCTCTTTCATTGTCATCCTTAAAAGAAGAGTAATGAACGATGATTCTGGACGCCCCAGCCATAACAAAAGTGTCTGCAACTGCACGAGGATTCGTTACCATCAAGTCAAATTCATAGGAAACATTTTCCCACTCTGGAAGTGCTTTGTCTTCATGGATTAATGCTTTAAGGTCTTCGTCATCTGTATTTAAAAATGGCCATGTTTTACTTGGCGCATATATTCCATCCACAACATCAATCTGCACCCACGGTGAGCTGTAAGAAATTTCCTTAACTTTTTTTTCTATGTCCTCAAAACTATTTGAAAGTATCGCTGGAATTATTTCAGGCATGTTTTATTCGTGTAGATGATCTATCTTGGCAATTCTTCTTGCATGTCTTTCCTCACCAAGAAATGGGGTCTCAATAAATCTATTTACTGCATCGAGCGCTTCTTCAACAGTTACAAATCTTGCACCAATAGATAAAACATTTGCATCATTATGAATACGAGAAAGTTCAATGACGTTGTGATCTTGTGGAATTGTTTCTTTGTTGCCGTAATAAACTGCTGCACGAATTTTGTGAAAACGATTGGCAACCATTGCCTCTCCCTGACCAGAGCCTCCAATTACGATTCCCCTAGTATTTGCAGGATTTTGAGAAACTTCTTTTGCAACTTTGCTACAAAAATCTGGATAATCATCATCTTCTTTGTACTCAAAAGCACCGCAATCAACAACTTCCATCCCAGAATTTTTCAGCGATTTTATTATCTCTGCCTTATGGGTAAGCCCCGCGTGATCTGAACCAATAAAAATTTTCATTGCTTTTGTCCTTTTAATATTAATCTTTTCTCGAAACCGCCCCTCTCTTCTTTCTTTTTCAACCTTACTGATTCTACCTCGGAAAATTCGGGCAATAAGCGCATGGCTTCTATAACTTCTACAACATCAGCTAGTTCTTCAATGTTTGTTTCTTTTACAAACTCGTTCGTTTCCTCAACTAATTTTTTTACTAACTCAACTCGATATTCCTCATCATTGGCAATTCTTTTTTCATACAAAATTCCTTTACTATCCAGTATTTCTGGTATTTTATCCCGTACTAATTTGTTATATGGTTCCATATATTAACTTTTACCTGTTTTCAAAACATGCTCTAAAAGCGTGTAGCAATACCCCATTTCGTTGTCGTACCATGCAAGAACTTTTACCAAATTACCGCCTATTACCCGAGTTAATTTCAAATCTGCAATCGAGCCAAAAGGAGAACCGACGATATCACTTGAGACAAGTGGCTCTTCAGTTATTGAGAAAATATTTGCCCATCTTTTGTCATTGGCTGCGCTAATTAAAAGATTATTTACTTCCTCAACTGTCGTTTGTTTTTTAGAAATAAAGGTGACATCAACAATTGAACCAGCAATGACAGGTACACGAATGGAAATGCCGTCAAACAAACCCTCCAACTTGGGGAATGCCTTAGTAACAGCAATGGCAGCACCAGTTGATGTTGGGACTATATTATTTGCACCAGCTCTTCCCTCTCGGAAATCTTTCTTGTTCGCCCCATCAACAATTCCTTGGCTTGCTGTATATGCGTGAACTGTATTGAGTACAGCTTTTTCTATGCCAAGACCTTCATCAAGAATTGCAATGAGAGGAGATGCAGCATTTGTTGTACATGATGCGTCTGAAGTAATAACGCATTTGGCCAATTGATCTTCATTGACCCCCATAAGAACTGTTGCACCTGCTAAATTCACTGGGTTATCTTTCATTGGAGCAGTTACCACCACTTTTTTCGCTCCAGCATCCAAATGCGCTTTTGCTTTTTCATATGAGGTGAACAATCCTGTTGATTCAACCACAACATCTATATTTAAATCTTTCCAAGGCAATAATGCTGGGTCTTTTTCTGACAAAAAAATAATTTCCTTATCATCTAAAACTAGTTTTCTATTTGCCTCATCTGTTGTAACTGAAAAGGGGGCGCTTCCATAAACAGAATCGTGTTGCATCAAATATGCAATATTTGCCATATCACCCAAATCATTCACTGCGACAACTTCTATGTTGCTATTTTTAACAGCTAATCTTAAAAAAGTTCTACCAATACGCCCGCAGCCATTGACTGCTACCCTTATAGACATACTAACTATTGTATCCTAAATTTATTCTGCCTTTTCCTCCTTCTGTGGAGTCTCTTTGCTCTTGGTGTCGTGCGCATGAGCATCTACCTCATAGCTTGTATTTTGAGCCTCAAAAAAGTTTACTAATTCAAATACATCAGTTGATGTTGCCATCCATTTTGCAGGATTTGTAACATTATAGTGAACGGGCAGACCCAACTCTTCTAAACGCCTATCTGCAACATATTGAACATACTGATTCACATATTCAGCGTTCAAGCCAAGGATGCCGTTTGGAAAGAGGTCCTTGTTATATTCAACTTCCAAATCAACACCCTCAATCACAATGTCTCTAATCTCACGTGCAAATTCTGCGGTTAAGAGTTCTGGATTTTCCTCCAAAATATTTAAAACCAAATTAATTCCAAATTTTAAGTGAAGAGATTCATCGCGAAGTACCCAGTTAATCATTGAGCCGAAATTACGAAGAAGGTTTCTTTGTCTGAAAGAAAGTGCCACCATAAACCCTGAGTAGAACCAGACACCCTCCATCACAATGTTTGTCGCAACTAAGTTTCGAAGAAAATCCTTCTTGCCATCAAGTGTACCAATATCAAGAGAATCTTCTGTCATTCTCTTCATATATTTGTTTATATAGTCTTCTTTCTTTTTCATTGATGGCACTGATAGGTGCAAATCAAAAATATTTTCACGGTTAAATGGGAATGTCTCTAATACGTATTCAAAAGCCACACAGTGGTTTGCTTCTTCCCACATTTGTTTTGCTAAATACAAATGACATTCTGGAGACTTAAGATATGGATAAATACCCAATGCAATTGAACGATTAACAATTAGTTCTGCTGGATTAAAAAATGCCATTAAAAATTTCACAGCATGACGCTCATCTTCTGTCATTTTTGCGAAATCATCTAAATCTTCTTTAAGAGTTATTTCGTGTGGAAACCAAGTATTTCTAACAGCCTGCTGGTAAAGGTCGTATGCCCAGCTGTATCTCAGCGGGTGAAGTGACATATCCTCAGGTGATGGTTTTCCGATTAACATATTATTTATTTTCTAACATTACTAATATTTTCTTTATTGGCAAGAGATGCAAACTAGGCCCTCATCCTCAGCAGGATTTGAGAAACTTGCCAAGTTTGCGTTTTGTTCTTTTTCCAAAACATTAACAGCACCAAAGCCCCTACTTGGTATCGCCGTTAAGGATGGCTCACGTTGAAATGTTGCCGCCTGAGCTGGTGCTACGACTTCGCTTTTAACTTCTAGACTCTCAATAGGGCGACTTGGGATATTTTCAAGCATTCCATGGGAAACTGGTTCAGAAACAATTGCAAAACCTTTTGGTTTTTCCGCAACCGCCTCAACTGGTTTTGTGAATGGAGTTGGTACAAAAGATGGAATTGGCGTTGTGTCTATTTGCTTCTCCGCCGAAACTTGAGCATCAGTATGGTTTATTGCACCAAAACCTTTTTTACCGATTTTCTCACTCTTATTAACTTTGGTAGTTGACTGCTCTGCAGTATGTCTTGGCTTCATGTGTAAATAATAAGTAGACTTCAAACCCTTTTCCCAAGCTGTAGAATAAATCCTCATCATCTCGTCTAAATCACGGGATTCAAGATACATATTTCTTGATAGCGCTTGATCTACCCATTTTTGTGCACGCGCTGCTACTTCTATATACGCGTATGGAGATGTAGTAAAAGAAGTTTTATAAATATCTTTTATATGTTGAGGAATTACATCAATAGACGATATGTCTCCCTGATTGACGATTATCGCTTCCCTAACATCTTCCCAAAGTCCAAGGTTTTTTAAATCTTTTACCAAGTTATGATTTAAATCTAAATATTTTCCGGACAAAGTATTTCTAGAAAATACTTGTGCAAATCTTGGGTCAATACCAGGAACAGTGCCTGCAACTAATCCGATAGTTGCGTTTGGCGCAACGGCCATCAGTGTTGCATGCCTAATTCCGTTTTTTACTTTTGCTCGTAAAATATCCCAATCAAGACCTCTGTGTTTGGATTCTTTTGAAACCACAACTGGTATTCCGCGCTCATCCTGCATTGAAAGAAGTGTGTCTACTGGGACCAAGCCTTTTGACCAACCGGAACCTGGAAAATTTTTATACGAACCACGCACACGTGCCAAGTTTGCTGATTCATCTATTGCCATATACGAAACAAACTCAAAAATTCTGTCCGCAAAATCCCACGCATGTGGAGAGTCATAACTCATTCCTAATTGCTCCAAAACATCCGCCAAACCCATCACCCCAAAACCAATAGCGCGATTTTCTTGGTCAGATTTTACTGCTTCAGGAATTGGTAATTGATTTATATCAATCAGATTATCTAATTGCCTTATTGCAACTCTCACAGTTTCTTCGAGGCGAGACCAATTAATTTCTTTGTTATGCACGTGAGCTGCAAGGTTGAGAGAAGCTAAATTGCATACTGCGACATTATCTTTGTCTTGGGGCAGAGTAATTTCGGTACAGAGATTACTCATATGTATAGTGCCGGTATTATTGTTAAGCGCCCGCAAATTTATATTATCCTTCCAAACAAGCCATGGGTGAGAAGTAGTTTGGAGCGATACAAGCATTTTTCTAAAAAGCTCTTTTGCTGGAATTTTATGGAAAGCGCGCATCTCCCCCCTTTCTGCTTTGGCAACATATCCTTCATAGGCTTCGCTAAATGCTTTGCCATATAGCTCATTTAAGTCTTTGGTTTCTGCCGGGTCGAATAAATACCACATACTGTCATTTCGCACTCTTTTCATAAATTCATCTGAAATGTAAGCGGCCGTGTTTGCTGTGCGCATTCTCATATAGTCGTCACCCGCATTGTGTTTCCAATCTATAAATTCTAGAAAATCCAAATGCCAGTTTTCCATGTAGAAGCAAAGTGCTCCTCTCTTCTTTCCAGCGCGCATAATTGCGCGGATTGCTGTATCTATAACTTTTGCAAATGGTGTAGGACCAGAAGAAACACCGTTCGTAGATTTAAGTGGCGAACCGGAAGAACGGAGTTTCGTTACAGATGCACCAATACCCCCAGAACCTTTTGAAAGAAGCATCACATCAGCAACCGACTTCGCAATGTGCGCCATGTCATCATGAATTTCCAATAGAAAACAATTTGATAATGCTGGCATTGTTGTGCCTGCACCTAAGTTTGTAGAACTCCCTGCTATGTATTCCAAGCGGGACATTTTGTCATAAAATTTTATTGCCCACTCTGTTGGGTTTTCTTCGTTAAACGAAAGTCCCATTGCGACTCTCATAAAAAACATCTGTGGAGTTTCGATGAATTGTTGGAAAGAATTTGTTAAAAGATAAACATTTGAAAGTGTAGATAATCCAACATACTGAAAAAGTTCGTCACGAGAAATATCAATCGACAAAGATAATTTTTGCAAATCAAATCTTTCTTCCATTCTTTTATCAAGCCTGCCATCTTTTACGCCGTTATAAATAAAATCTATAAATGCTTTCGCATGCATTTGTTTCAGCGCATCTTTATCGTGATCATAATCACCTACCACACGACGATAAATAACTTTTAAAAATAGCCTCGTTGCGATTTTGTCGTACTCTATGTCTGTAACAATATTTTGAACAGCCGCATTAATCGTTGCTAGATCCATCTCTTCAGTTGTAATGCCGTCATAAACAGTAAGCTGAGTATCGGTGGCGACTTGAACAACTTTTGATACTGGGTCAGTAAGACCGTAAGTAACTCTCTCTATTGATTGATTGATTCGATTGGCATTGAATGGAACTTTTTCTCCGTTACTTTTTGTTACATAGGTGGTCATGAGTGTTCGTTTTTATATTTGACCCATTCTATGTTTTTTATACAAGAATTTTAATGTGGATTACTAGATTTTTTGGCCCTAGATAATAAAAACCTGCTGAGGTCAATGCGCTCTCGCCAAAGGGCTTTACAGAGAACTTTCAGGGTAAGATTTTTAGTAAAGTAATAAGTCGCCAAACTCTATTTTTAATGCTTCAACAGTTCCAGCAGGTAATTCCAGTACATAGCGTTCTAAAACCGGCGGATAAAAAACTTCTGGATAAGTATCGGGTGAGACATTTTGTTTTATATATGAAACTTCACCCTTTTCTGTTAGCCAAATTATGTCTATCGGGTACTTCATGTCCTTCATCCATATCCCCCAATAATCATTTTCTGGAAAAACAAACAATAATCCTTGATTTGGTTCTAATTTGTTTGTACCAGATAATCCTATCGTTCTTTCTGATTCAGATATCGCAAATGCTGTAGAAAAAAAGGCGCTTCCCACACGAATGGGGTGAATAAAAAATAAATTATTAGATATTTTAATATTTTGTTTCGAAAAAAAACCTAAATGTTTTAATTCCAAAGAACCAACAATGACTAGCAGTACTATTAAAACTATTGTGTATATCTTCTTGGACTTCATTGTGGGCATATTACCTGACTTACCAAACATTTTCACTCACTAATCTCAGGTTGCAATAAAAAATAAAAAGAGTAAAAAGGGTATCGGCAGTACACCACCCTCTTTCTTTGAAGGAGTCATCGGATGACAATCTTCGGAGTACACTTCCCGACCTGGATTGGTTGGGTCGTGGCAGGAATAGCCGTTATTGCCATCGTGGCAAGTGTCGTGCGAGCTGGCAACTCCAGCCCCTCCGCGGTATTCCGCAACCCGAAGCGGAATCAGGCGAACGGCAAGAAGGAAGCGTAACCGGAACGGAAAAGCGCCGTGCGAGAAATTTGTTAACCCAAATCTCGCACGGCGCTTTAAAATTAATTATCGTTTTCTTTCTGAAAATCTAAACAAACAGAATTAATACAATATCTTTTTCTTGTTTCCGTTGGACCATCTTCAAACACATGCCCCAAATGTGAGCCGCAGTTTTTGCATCTAACCTCTGTTCTGTGCATTCCCAAACTATTATCATCAATCAGTTCTATGTGTTCCAAATTTGCAGGTTCGTCAAATGATGGCCAACCTGTGCCAGAATCAAATTTTGCGTTAGAAGAAAAAAGTATTTGGCCACACACCTTACACTTATATATACCTTTATCTTTGTTGTTTAAAAGCTCCCCCGAAAATGGTGCCTCTGTAGCACCCTCACGTGCAACTCTAAAAACTTCTTCCTGCAATTCACTTTTTAAGTCTGAGTCGGTTTTTTTAAATTTATCTACCATAGATACATATTATATATAACAAAGGGGCACGCACTGAAGTGCGTGCCCCAATCGACTGCAATACTCATCAAGTCCAGTACGGATGAGTGTACAGCTCGAACTTGCCTTCAAGCCTAGCGACAAGCTTTTCAACCTCAGGGACAATGTTCATGTACTCTCCACGCAGGATGAGCACAACATTGTAACCAAGTCTGAAGGTGTTCTTGTCCTTCATTGTGAAAAGCCGTTCAACGACCTCAAGCGCAATCTGAAGGATTTTGTCATTCCCCGCTTTCTGGGAACGACCGTCCATCATGTTGAACATCACTTCGGCCGTTGGAATTGATGCGATGGCCGGCGAATGCTCGTGAATCCACCCCATGACGTACGGCAACATCCAGTCAGTCTGATTCACGACCAGAATCTGTGGATGTTCATTTAGGGACGTGGTCCGTGGCAAATGCTTCTCCACAAACATATCGAGCACAACCCTTTCAGCGTCTGAGAAACCAGTAACGGTTTCAGTCATCTGCCCTCCTCAGGCTTATTTGTGTACCTTCTAGCAGTAACACTACTTTTATAAAAAATAAAAACAAGCATGACTGCGCGAGTAGGCCAAACGAAAAACACCCTTTCGGGTGTTTTTCGTTTACAAGGGAATTATGTTCGAAGTAGATTAGTATCCACCACGGCCACGACCTCCTCTGTCT
>JBAQOA010000031.1:0-4294 GCA_049304335.1 Minisyncoccia bacterium
AACCAATATTCCGGAAAATGGATTGGCCTTGGCCTCCTTGTACGCTTCCATTATCTTTTTTGCCTGAATATCTTTTTCGTTCGCATACTTGCTTCTAATTTCATCTAATTTGGGCTGCAGCTTCTTCATCTCTAATTGAGACATATAAGCCTTTTTTGAAAGTGGAAAAAGAATAATTCTTATGATTACAGTAAACAAAATGACGAGCATACCGGCATCTAAAAAGGGAAGCCAGTCTGCCAGCAGAATGAAAATGTTATATAGCGGTTGATAGACAATTGTATGAAACATTGCACCTATTATGCCAGTCCTTAAAATTTTTGCTTATATAATTTTGTCTCAATAAGTAGTTGCTCTACCTCTCTTATCAGCTCTTCCTTTTTGGATATTTTATTTATAATAAAAAAAATATGTGATGATTCTATGTTTTTTATTCTTTGTGAGAGCACCCTGTAAATAATTCTTCGTACTTTATTTCTTTCTACTGCTTTTTTGGCAACTTTTTTAGAAATTGATACCCCGGCCTTAAAGGGCTTACCGGCATCAACATATTTAAATTTCAGAAACAAAAAATTTCCTCGTACCGTCTTAGCTTTTGGCAATAATTCCAAAATTTCTTTTTTGCTTAATCTATTTTTCTTGGGAAGCATTAAACGGTGAGTTTCTTTCTGCCTTTTCTCATCCTTCGAACAATTGTTTTTCTTCCTCCTGGTGTTGTTTTTCTACCCAAAAACCCGTGAGATGTCTTTCTTTTTTTCTTTTTTGGTTGGTATGTTTGTGACATTTGATTTTTTCTTAAAATTAATGCGCTTTATATTGTGCACCGTGTATCCACAGATTATTACCACAAAAACCTTCTTACTACAAGTTTACGCGAGCAACAATAGTTATATACTACCGTTAACTTATTTATGGATACAAGAGAACTTTGGAATAATGTTTTAAACGAGATAGAACTTACTGTTTCAAAGGCTACTTTTAACACTTGGTTTAGAGACACCTTTATTTTGAAGAACGACACAGGCGTAATTTCTTTGGCAGTTCCAAATAGTTTTGTTGAAGAATGGCTGAAAAGCAAGCACCATAGCCTTATTTTGAAGCTTTTAAGAACTGGAAACGAAAACATACACGCCCTTGAATACGTTATTGCCAAAGACGACCGCCTACGCAGAAAAGAGCGCGAGGAGAGAGTTTCCAGAGACTCACTACCACTAGGCGAGCCCATAAACAGAGATGACAACCTAAATCCGAGGTATACATTTGATACTTTTGTTGTTGGCCCATTCAACGAATTGGCCCATGCTGCTGCACAGGCTGTGCTTAAGCAACCAGGACTTATCTACAACCCTCTTTTCATATATGGAAACACTGGGCACGGCAAAACGCACCTAATACAGGCCGTTGGCAACTCAATTAAGGCAATGGATAGGAGCAAGCGTGTTCTATACATAACATCAGAGAGGTTCGCTTCAGAAATCATTTCTTCTATACAGACGGGAAAAATAGCACAAGTGAAAGACAAATATCGTGGATATGATGTTTTAGTAATGGATGACATTCAGTTCGTGGCAAACAAGGACAGAACACAGGAGGAACTCTTCCATTTATTCAATTCCTTATACGACAACAACAAACAAATCATATTCTCCTCTGATAAACACCCAAACCTAATCCCAAATCTCGAGGACAGGTTGAAGTCCCGATTCTCTCAGGGCATGACTGTAGATATTCAGCCACCAGACTTTGAGTCGCGTCTATCCATTCTCTCTAAAAAGGCAGAAAGTATGGGTTTTTGCTTAACCGGCGAAACTGCCACATTTTTAGCAAACACAATCACCGGCAATATCCGCGAGCTTGAAGGAATTTTGAATTCAATAGTGATGCAGACACAGCTTAAGGCTAAGGAATTGACCATTAACGATGTAAGAAACTTAGTAAAGAGCAATTTGAAACCAAAACGATTGATATCTCCAAAGGAGGTGGTCAAAATGATTGCAGATTTCTACCATGTTGAGGAAGACAGTATTTATGAGAAAACGAGAAGAAAAGAGGTGATAAAACCAAGGCAGGTTGCGATGTTTATTCTAAGGGAGGACTTCAATATCTCTTACCCATCAATAGGGGAAAAAATCGGGGGAAGAGACCACACTACTGTTATTCACTCGTGTGAAAAAATAAAAGAAGAGGTGAAGTCTGACAACGGGTTGATGGAGGAAATAAATCAACTTCGCGCCATGATCGCTTAGTGTGTATAGCTTGTGGAAAAACATCTTAATTACACGTGTGGAAAACGGGGAGAAATAGTCGTATGGTGGGTAGGTGAAAGTTGTTAGTAGTTTCGGGAAGGTAAAGAGAACAGGATATTTTTTTAAAAAAACTGTTAACTGGCTCTGTTGAGATATTCTGTGACTTATCCACCAATCCACACCCCTAATAATAATCATTATTTATATACAAATGAAAATAGAATGCATAAAAGAAAAAATCTTTGAAGCAGTAACTAAAGCTGATCGTTTTACTGGAAAAAATGCGACACTACCGGCACTCTCGGGAATTTTATTAGAAGCAAAAGATCAAGAATTAATTGTTAGGGGTACAAATTTAGATTTGGGTATTGAGATTACAATTCCAGTAAAAGTAATTTCACCTGGGAAAGTTTTGCTCCCAGGAAATACATTTTCACAGTTTTTAACACACTTAAGAGGCGAAAAAAATATCACCCTAGAACTCAAGAAGGACACCTTAGTTTTTTCGTCACAACTTGAGGATGTTAAGTTCAAGACGCTTCCATTGGAAGATTTTCCTTTAATACCCAAACAACAGCCAAATAATTTGATAGAGATAGAGGCACAAAGTCTTTCTTCAGGATTAAAATCTGCCTTTTTTGCAGCTTCGCCATCAAGTATGAAGCCGGAGCTATCAAGTGTTTATGTTTATGGGGAAAACGACACTCTCGTTTTTGTTGGTACAGATTCGTTTAGATTGGCCGAGAAAAAAGTCAGGATAAAAGATTCATTTGATGGTTCATTTTTAGTTCCTTTTAAAAATGTAAGTGAATTAACGAGAATTCTTGATGGTATTAAAGGAAAAGTGGAATTAGGTATAAGCAAAAACCAAATTTCTATTCAAACAGAGGCGATTTATCTCGTATCAAGAACGGTTGAGGGTTCATATCCAGATTACAGACAAATTATTCCCAAAGAACCAAAGACAGAAATCGTTTGTTTGAAAGATGATTTTGAAAATGTTTGTAAAGCCACGGGAACCTTTACTGACAGATTTCACCAAATATCTTTTGATGTATCGCCACAAAAGAACCATTTTACTATTTCAAGTAGAAATCAAGATACTGGAGAATTGACTGAAAAAATAGACGCCACCTTAAGCGGGGAAAGTGTAGCAATTAATTTTAATCACAAGTACATTTCCGATGTTTTTCAGGCGCTTCCAGGGGATAGTTTATCTATTTCATTGAATGGAGCAGGGAAACCCGCTGTTATTCGGGGTGTTGGAGACGGAAACTTTTTGTATGTAGTAATGCCAATGAATCGGTAGTTAGAACTTGTTTTAAAATGGAACCAATTTCTAATTATTTAAAAAGATTTCAAAAGGTCTTAATCACGGCAAGCTCAACCGAAAGTGCTTTTAGGGAAGCGGCGGAGCTGGTGCTTAATGGAGACATAGGTTTTTTTACGTTGTCCGAAAAGGGAAATGTTTTGTTTGTCAGGGCTACTCCAATAGTTAAAAATGCAATTCTACTCAATGAGAAAAAAATATTGAATGAGTTTAAGTTAAGGTCTGGACTTTTTTTTTCTGAAATTAAATAGCTATTTCATAAAGAACCCGTTCTCTGTTGCCCATTTTTGTACGCCATATTCCCAGTTTACGAACTGGGAATCATCCGCAGGATTTGATGGCCGTGCACCACGAGGATCATTTTTATCTACCCAGTAAAGAATTGAATGCACTCCGCCGCTTAAAGTTTCATTAACTGTCGATGAAGCAACGTCACCGGTTATTGGCCTTCCTGTTGCTTTGTCTGACAAAGTTGAGATGCCGCCCACCCATTTACCCCTAAGCACCGGTTTTAGTGTGTACGGATAATCTCTTGAAATAGCAGGAAATGTTTCGTTCGGAATTTTTGTAACAATATAATCCATATACGCACGCCACATTGGTGCCACAATAAATCCAGCCACCTTTTTCTCCATAGGGGTGTTGTCATTGTTGCCAGCCCAAGCACCGAGCACGACAGATGGTGTATAGCCTATAATCCAAGCGTCTCTATAGTCGT
>JBAQOA010000032.1:0-2153 GCA_049304335.1 Minisyncoccia bacterium
ATGTTCATTTTTTTACACTCATCAATGTATTTTGCGATTGTGTCAGTGTCACCAGATTCTGCAGTCAGAATGGCAGACATATAAATAGCAGGATAATTGGCCTTGAAATACGCAGTTTGATATGCCAATCGTCCATATGATGCAGAGTGAGCTTTGTTAAAACCATACGCTGCAAATGGTTCTATCCAAGTCCACAGTTCTTGTGCTTTTTTTATAGGCCATTTGCTATGAGAAACACAACCTTCAATAAATTTTTCCTTTTGCGCTGCCATTTCTGCAGGTATTTTTTTACCAACAGCCTTACGAAACTTATCGAGTTCACCCCATGTGTATCCAGCGATGTCTTTGGCAAGCATCAAAAGGTCGTCCTGATAAACCAAAATTCCATATGTCCTTTCGAGTATTGGTTCAAGCATCGGATCCAAGTACGAAATTAATTTTTTGTTGTGCTTTCTTTTGATGAAGTCAGGAATAAATTGCATCGGACCTGGGCGATAAAGAGCCACCATAGCGTTTATGTCGTGGATGGTTGAGGGTTTTAAATCTATTAGGAAGCGAGTCATTCCAGAGCCGTTTAATTGGAATGTGCCCTCAGTTTCTCCACGAGCAAGCATTTGGAATGTTTTTTTGTCATTTAGTGGTATCAAATCTGGATCAACAGTTTCACCCTCGATAGCGCGAATTCTGTCTACCGTATCCGCAAGAATTGAAAGATTTCTCAATCCCAAAAAGTCAAACTTTAAAAGACCCGCTTCTTCAATTGAATACATATCGTATTGAGTAATAAGTTTCTCATCACCCTTAGTATCGAATTGAAGTGGGGTGTAGTCAGTGATAGCTGTAGGGGAAATAACAACACCGGCTGCGTGTACGGAAATGTGCCTTGCGCATCCCTCAATTTTTCTAGACATATCAATAATGCGCCTTGTGTCTCGGTCGCCTTCATATTTTTCTTTTAGTTCAGGAACCATTTCAAATGCACGCTCAAGTGTCATTGGAAATCCTTGGGAACCCATAGGAATCATTTTTGAGATTTCATCACCCTTTCCATATTCATATCCAAGTGCACGTGCCACATCTCGCACAGCGCCACGTGCCATCATCGTTCCAAAAGTACCAATTTGCGCCACTTTATCGGAGCCATATTTTTGGCGTGCATAGTCAATGAGTTCGTCTCTACGATTATCCGCAATATCAATATCCATATCAGGAGGCAGTGGCCTGTCTGGGTTTAGGAATCTTTCGAATGGTAATCCGTATTCAATTGGATTTACCGTGGTAATTCCACACAAGTAAGAAACCAGAGAACCTGCCGCAGAGCCTCTAGTATTAGTCAAAATTCCAGCAGATCTAGCGTGTTGCAAAAGATCTCCCACAGCTAAGAAATATGGAGCGAATCCCTTTTTCTGAATAATGCTCAATTCATACTCAATTCTTTTATCTACTTCTTCTGTCTTTTCAACATTTCGTTTCCCCAGTCCTATAGCAACCATTTTTCTAAGCTCCAAATCAAAATTTGAGTTTTCAGGAATTTCCACGTGAGGAAAAACCCATTTACCAAGCTCCAATTCTACTGAACACCTACCTGCAACATGCAAATTATTTTCTATTGCCTCTCCCAAATCTGCAAAATTGTTTTCAATTTCTTCAGGTGAAAGAAAAGAAAAATTTTCCTCTTCGTCTGTAATACTTTCATCAAATCTGTCATTAGATTGCTGTACGGACAACATAGTATCGCGAGCTGGCTTGTCATCTGGATCTAGATAGTAAATGTCATGGCCAGCGATAATTGGAACACTGTTTTTTTTCGCAAACGTCGCAATCACTTCCATATGAGCATTGTGGCCAGACAACTCATCGTGTTTTGTTATTTCAATAAAAACATTTTGCACTCCAAACGTATCTAAGTACCACTTAAGAATATTTTCTGCTTGCTCCTGATCCTTGCGTCTTAGTGCTTTGCTTATCTCTCCACCAAGGGCTGGAATAATGGCTATTAAACCTTCGTGATAGCTTTCTAATAATTCTTTGTCTATTCGTGGCTTGTAATAAAAACCTTCAATGTGACTTTTAGTAACGAGCATCATTAAGTTTTTATATCCTGCCATATTCTCCGCAAGCAACACTAGGCGGTCACGGGTGTTATCTACACC
>JBAQOA010000033.1:0-3772 GCA_049304335.1 Minisyncoccia bacterium
AAACCCAAGAAAGCAAAGAATGAGCCCAAGAAAAGAAATGGGCCAAAAGGTACTTCGCTCTTCATGGTAATTGGCGTAGTTATTCTACTTAACTTTCTGCCATTTGCGCTTATAGCTGATTCAACTAAGTAGTAAAGAAGAACCATAATTGCCCCTATCCAAAAAGATAATGCCCATGCAGAAAAAAGTTTTGGCATGCCAACAAACATACCAAGTGCAAAGGCAAATTTTGCATCTCCCAAACCCATCCAACGACCCCTAGAGATAAGCCATAATGCAAAAAAGAAAAGCCCAAAAATGCCACCAGACAAAACCGAAAGTGCCAATACGTGTAAATTATTCCAATAAGAAACAGTGACGTATAGAAAAGAAACGATAGTTAAAAACAACACCCAAGTATTAGGGATAATGGTATGCCTCAAATCATAAATAGAGATAGCTAAACCAAGTGTCCAAAATAAAATAGAAATGAGCAGGAGCAAAATAGACTGTACGGAATTAATTGGAGTATTAATAAAAATAAGTAAAAAAAGTAAGCCGGTGCCGAGTTCAACTAAAGGATACATTTTTGATATTTTAGTTTGGCAATACCTGCACTTACCGCCTAAAAAAAGAAAAGAAAAGAGTGGTATCAAATCTAATGCCCCGAGTTTGTGACCACAATTAGCGCAGGCTGATCTCCCGCCCACTGTCTTGCCTGTTCCCCTTCTTAAAATAAAAACGTTTAAAAAACTTCCAATAATAAGGCCGAGGACAAAGATGAATAATAAATATGTTGGACTATACACATTCTTATTATAAACAAAATACGCCGTTTAAGCGGCGTATTTTGTTCGTAACCCTAAATACGTATTAGTTCGTACAGTCTGTTGATGTTGTTTGAAGTGCGTTCGTTCTTCCGATTGAGTTTCCCTTGTTATCCACACACCAGTCAGTTGTGTTAGCACCTTCTGTAACCTTAAGACGTGCTGACACTGCCCATGCATCACCAGTTGAACTTGTGTAGCACCTTGTAAGTGCAATACCACCTGAGCCATAAGCACTAACAGCAGATTGAATCATGCCATTTATGTTTGAGTCTTTATACAATGTGCCGGCAGTTGCGGCTGCAACTGAACCAGGGCATGCTGCAACATTAACCTGTGCGCCATAATTTGAGTTTGTATCAAAGTAAAGCTCTGCTTGTGCTCTCATATTTGCCAAATTGCCTTTGATAGCAGCATTAGCACCCTTTCCTCTTGCGGTGTTCAAGCTTGCCAAAACGATTGAAGACAAGATACCAATGATTGCAATAACGACAAGAAGTTCGATAAGGGTGAAACCTCTTTCAGAACCTCGTGTTTTTCTTAATAATTTCATTCTTTTATTTTTATTAAAGCTAATTTATAAGCTTGCGGTTAATTATACCGCAGACAAGGAGTTTGCAAGAGCATGGTTATACACTTAGAAACCGGCACTTGAGGCAATGTTGTATATAGGTAGAAGCACCGATGCTAGCAAGATTCCAACTCCCAAACCTAGCCCTACAATCATAACTGGCTCAATAAGGCTCACGATGACATCAACGGCATTATTCACCTCTCTTTGGTAGAACTTGGCCATTGTGTCCAAAATACTGCCCAATTCTCCTGTTTCCTCTCCCACTTTTATCATTTGCACCAAAATACCTGGAATTTCGTGATACCTAGCCAATGCCACCGAAAGTGGTGCTCCTCCTTTCACGTCTGTCGCAGCATTTGAAAGTACTTCTTTATAAACAGCATTACCTACAACATTTGAAGTAATTTCAATTGCTTTAAGCATCGGAATACCAGAAACAACCATAGTGTGCATGTTGTCGGCTATAACTGACAAATATAATTTTCTATACAAATCGCCAATATATGGATAAGTTATTTTGGCTCTATCCATTTCCACCTGACCCTCTTTAGTTCTCAAAAATCTAATCAAAAGGAATATGCCTATAACAAGTGCAGCTGCAAGAAACACTCCATAATTTACAAAGAAGTCAGAGGCGGCAAAAACAATTTTTGTATAAATGGGAATTTCTTGTCCTGAATCTTTAATAATTGTAGAAATTTTTGGAATGATGAGCGTAAACATCAAAACCATCACGCCGATAAAAACAATAACCACGAAAGATGGGTAAATAAATGCGTTTCTTGCCTTACTTGTCACCTCATACGTTCTGTCCAAGTGGTCTGCCAAATACAAAAACGTGTCATCAAGCTTTCCCGTCTCTTCACCTGCCTTGACCATATTTACGTAAAAATCAGAAAATATTTTAGGGTGTTTACCTAATGCCTTAGAAATTGGTGAGCCCCCTTGCAAGTCATCGGTAATTTCTGCCAACGCATCTCTTAGAATTGGATTTTCAACTTCTGATGCAAGTAGTTTAAAAACACGAAGTGCTGAAACTTGTGCTTGAAAAAGTGTAGCGAGCTGACGAGACAAAATAACTACATCTTTGTTTGTGACTCTTTGTGTAAATCTAGAGAAAACGCCTAATTTATTTCTTGATTCAATAGGATGGATTTCGGCAACTGTTAGTCCCCTTTTATGAAGTGAAGAGATTGCAATATCTAAAGATGAAGCATCAATATTGCCTTCTTCTTTTTTTCCATCTAACGATAGTGTTTGGTAGCGGTATAGCATGTTACATCATTTTCTCTAGAGATCTTGGGTCTGTCGAGTACAAAAAGGCATTTTCAGCTGTTATCTCACCCCTTCTAACCAAATCGGCCAATGATTTGTTAAGGTCGAGCATTCCTAACTCTGAAGACGTCTCAATGACATTATCTATCTCATGAGTTCTATTGTCACGGATTAAGTTAGAAACTGCTGCATTATTTATAAGAAGCTCATAGGCTGGGATAAGTCCTCCTGAAATGCGTGGAATTAGGCGTTGTGAAAAAATACCGGCCAAAGAGCCTGCAAGTTGAACACGAATCTGGTTTTGTTGATTGGCAGGAAACGAGTCAATGATACGCTCAATTGTCTGCGACGCCGTATTAGTGTGAAGTGTAGTCATTACATAGTGGCCTGTTTCAGCTGCAGTCACAGCAGTTGAAATTGTTTCAATATCGCGCATTTCACCAATCATCAAAACATCAATGTCTTGTCTGAAAATTCCACGCAAAGCGTCGTGAAAGCTTGGTGTATCTATTTTTACTTCTCTTTGGTCAATAAGTGCTTTGTCTTCTGTAAAGATATATTCGATCGGCGATTCAATTGTAATAACGTGCTCCAGTCTTTCGTGATTAATCATATCTATAAGAGCAGCGAGAGTTGTCGTCTTGCCATGCCCTGCCGGCCCCACCACAAGGAAAAAGCCTTGTTGTCTGTGCGCAAATTGTTCAAGAATTGGCGGTAAATTTAATTCTGCTATCGTTCGGATTTTTTGAGGAATTAAACGAAGAGCAATAGATATTTTTCCAAGTTCGAAATATGCATTTCCTCTAAAGCGTGCAGTGCCATTGTGTGTGTATCCGAAATCAACTTCTTTCCTCACCTTAAACTCTTCCAAATTAGATTCAGACAAAATGATTGAAAGAAAACCTTCGACATTTTCTCTGGTAAGTTTATTTTCTTTAACGAGAGGGATTAAGAAACCATCAACGCGCACCATTGGCACACGATCTTCAGACAAATGGAGGTCTGAACCATTTTCTTGTACGCAAATATCAACTAGTTTTGTAAAAATTTGATTGTTTTCTTCTTGACTCATCCCGATAGTGAAAAATGGTATTGCTCTAGCCGAGCAGATTACCGA
>JBAQOA010000034.1:0-3944 GCA_049304335.1 Minisyncoccia bacterium
CGCACGGCCCTTTCTTCTAGTTGTATTTGAAACGTTTGAGAAGTCGGTGAAACTTTGCGAAATCTTCGATGAGCCTGACGGCATTGCTTCTCGAAGTATATTCCGCGAAACATCCACGATGAGCGTAATTCTTGGATGCTCCAGTCGCCATCCTGTTGTGGTCTCTGCCGTATTTACCAAGGACGAGAAATGGTATTTTTCTTCCCCTTATCACCTCGCCCAATTCCATTCCGAGTCCCGTTGATGGGTAATCGATAAAAGCAACGAAGAAATCACACTTCATTGCATTACCAATATCTACTCGGTACACATCAACATCAGTGCCAACACCGAGGCCAAGAAATTCGAGCACGATAATCCGTCCTCTGTTTCTCTCTGCCAGCTCCTTCTTCACTTCCGTTACAAGACGAATGAACTTCTTTGGTGCTCCTTTAAGCGCACACCCAACGTAGACCTTCATGACTTTATGTCTCATGGCCTCTCCGTGTTTTCTACACTCAAATTACATTATTAAAGAAAATTGCGCAAAAGAAATTGCCCCGATAATTTTCATGGGGCAATTTCTTTTAGAATTTAATGAAACCTAACTTTATTTATTTGATGTCTACTCCCATTGAGCGAGCCGAGCCTGCAATAATTTTCTTTGCTCCTTCAATGTCGTTTGCATTCAGGTCTACCATTTTTTTCTCAGCAATTTCAGTAAGTTGTTTATCTGTAATTGTTCCAATCTTTGATGCTGGTGAATGCCCAGAACCTTTTTCTTTTCCAAGAGCTTTCAAAATTAGAGCAGATGCTGGTGGAGTTTTTAAGATAAAAGAGAAAGTTCTGTCTTCATAAACTGAGATTTCTGCTGGAATTGTGTCTCCCATCATTTCGCGAGTTGCATCGTTAAACTGCTTGATGAATTCGCCAATGTTAATACCAGCCTGACCCAAAATTGGGCCAGCTGGAGGTGCAGGAGTTGCCTTACCTGCTGGAAATACTATTTTTAGCTTTTTTACTACTTTCTTTGCCATATGAGTCTTTGGATACTACTTTAAATCTTCTTGACCTGCAAGAAATCCAATTCCACAGGGGTTTCGCGACCGAACATAGAAACTAGCACGCGAACCTTACCTCTTTCGTGATCTACCTCCTTCACCTTGCCTTCTAATTCCTTGAATGGACCGTCGGTAATAAGAACAGAGTCATCGATGTCTAGGTCAACATTATGAATAACCTTTCCTGTGTTCATACGTGCAAACAAAGCGTCTATTTCTTTTTTATCTAATGGCACAGGGTAAACTCCCGAACCAACGAAACCCGTAACGCGAGGAGTATTTCGTACTACATACCATGAGTCATCATTTACCACCATGTCCACCAAAATATAACCGGGATAAATTTTTTCTTCCTCTTCTACTCTTTTGCCGGCCTTAATCTTAATTTTCTTTTCTGTTGGGACAATTACTTGGAAAATCTTATCCTCCATACCCAATGACTCAATACGCTGTTTCAGATTACGCATCACTGCGTTTTCGTAACCAGCATAAGTATGAATTACATACCAGTTTCTACCTTCTTGTATTTTTTGTTTAGACATAGTTTAAAAAGAGCTATTTTTAATTAAGAAACGATAATTTTAACGATTCTAGACAATAGAAAGTCTGCGGCGCCCAAATAAATAGCAAGCGCTACAGAAACGCCAATAACTAGCGCTGTAAAAGCAATTGCCTGCTTGCGAGTTGGCCAAGACACATGCGACAGCTCCCCTTTTGTTTCTTTTATGTAATCTCCTATGCTCATAGTATTCAGTTGGTCTAATAAAAAAAGCCCCGAGGGCTCTAACAGGCACATCATATTCCGAAAGAACAAAAAGTCAACGACCATGTCAAGGTTCCACCTCGTACAAAAAACAGCCCTATGTTGGGCCAGCTTTTCTGTTTTAAACGAACCTTATTCTCTGGTGTTCGCCACGGAAGTTTTTCAGCATTGCAAATCAATCTGTCCTGAGTGTAATCACGAAGAACTCTTGATTTTGAAAAACTGAGAGACAGCAAACCCCGTCGCTGGACGGGGTTATGCGTGAACACTAGAGAATTGTGGCAAGTGCCTCTTATTTAATCTCGTAAACAATAGTCACGTTTGAGGTGATTTTGTTTTGGCCTGCTGGAATTGATGGGGCCGATTCAGACATCATATCCCCGCCCATACCAACTACTGCACCTGCTTTCATATACACAGGCACTGGATAGTTTCTGCCACTTTCATCGAAAGAAACTACATCACCCAAGCGAACCCCTAAATCTTTTGCTAGTTGTTTTGCTTTTGTCTTTGCGTCTTCAATTGCTTTTTGACGTGCCTCCCTCAAAACTGCCTTATCGTCCTCAACGACAAAACTCAAACCTGAAATATTTGTTGGATTAAATTTTCCAATCTCTGCGACTAGGTCACCAGATTTAGCTAAGTCATGCATTTTCACTTCAACTGTCTGACTCGCTTCAAATCCATCAACCTTGCTACTTGTTGGACAATACGATCCTACTGGGCATGGCATTACTTCTTGTGAATAGTGAGGGTAAACACTGTAAGAAGTGGTTTTTATATTTTTATCTTCAACACCCAAGCCTTTTACTGCCTTGATAATTTGCGCAGTGACATCATTCATATCTGCTTGTGCTTTTTTTACATCACTAGCCTTTTTAGTAACTGTAAATGAGAGCTCTACTGTGTCCTGAATAACGTAAACATCGCCAGTTCCCTGAACTGCTATAGTTTTTGTTCCATCATTACCTCGTCCATCATTTCTTCCAAACGAAGCAACAGCAAAAACGATTAACGCGATAATCGCCCAGAACTTCCAACTGTGAACGTGATTATTTATGTCCATATTATTTCATTTAGCCCCGAGCATTTTATGTTCGGGATCCCGATTTATTCCTCGGGGTTATTAATAAGTTTAAGAATTATATCTTTAATCTCAGAAGACCCGCAAGCAAATGCCCATTTAGCAAGTGGTAAAGAAAGTCTTCCTCCTTCTTCTTCAATGCTAAGAGTGCCATTTATCACTTCCTTGCCAGTAGAGACGGCCAAAACATTAGAATATGACATAGACGCAAACTCCGACGAATATCCGCTCAAAAGAATACCAATTGGGTTTATGGACAAAAGTTTTTTCGCCTCTTCAATAAGTTCAGTTATTTTTTCCTCAATTTTGAATACCTGACCTTTATCACCTCGCCCAAATGATGGTGGATCTAATATGATAAGGTCATACTTCTGCCCTCTTCTAACTTCTCTCTTCATAAAATCCAACGCATCCTCTGTAATAAACCTTATTTTATCCCCCGCACCATTTGTATTGGCTGAATCTTTTGCAATTTCATTTGATGAACGTGATGAATCAACGTGAACCACTTCCCCACCTGCTTTTGCATAAACAATTGAAGAAAACCCAGTATGCGCAAATAAATTTAAAATTTTTGTGCCGGCCTGCCCTGCACGCGCAGATATCTCGTTATTTTTTCTAATAATTTTTCTAAGCAGTTCTATGAGGGAAACATATTCTGGAAAGAAACCAATATTTCTACCTTTACCAATTTGAATTTTTGTTTTTACCTCTAAAATTTCTAGGCTAATATCATTTGGTGTATTTTTTGAAATAGACCATTCAGTTTTAAAAACTGCATTAGCTTTTTGCCATTGATTCCCATCTCCCTTTGCCCATAAGGCTTGAGCTTCGGGACGAATAACTAAAAAATCTCCAAACCTCTCAAGTTTTTCTCCATCTCCTGAATCAATCAATGAATATTCTTTTTGTTTTTTGGTAACTAAATTCATATTTACCCCCACACCAAACATAGTATTAATTATTTAAATCTTGGTGTGGACTAGCTACATTCTAACCTGTTTGTTGTGGGGGTTTATATCCTATATTAAAAGTTGAACGGCCCCGAGCATAGCTC
>JBAQOA010000035.1:0-2730 GCA_049304335.1 Minisyncoccia bacterium
CCTCAAGACTCGTGCCGTCGCACTCCGTAGCCTCTTTTTTACACAACCCCTCGCTCAAAGAAAACGCACCAAACAGGAAAAAAGTTTTGCATCAAACCCAAAATGATTGAAAATAACAGCACAAAAGGGTGTGTTTGAAAAGATATTGCAAGCTAGAAACTGGCGAGTAGTATAGGCGCACAATTGCCGGAAATCTGAAAGAAAGTATCCCGACAAATGCCAGAATTATCCTTATTTAAAGCCATTAATTATTATCAATAAAATGCCCCAAATTAAACCAGAAGTAGAAGCGTTCGCAAGAATAAAAGTCATTGGTGTCGGAGGTTCAGGAAAAAACACCTTGAACCATATGGTCAACTCAAAAGTAAAAGGAGTGGACTTCATTGCAGTGAACACTGATGCACAGGACTTGCATCACTCACTCGCAAAGAAAAAAATTCATATCGGAAAAAATCTCACTCGTGGCTTGGGCACAGGAATGAATCCTGAATTAGGAAAAAAGGCAGTAGAAGAAACTAAAGAAGAACTTACAGAAGCACTCAAGGGTGCAGATATGGTTTTCATAGCATGTGGAATGGGTGGTGGAACTGGCACAGGTGCAGCTCCAATAATTTCTCACATTGCTCGTGATTCTGGATGTCTCACAGTCGGCATCGTTACAAAACCATTTTCATTTGAAGGAATTCAAAGAATGAGAATTGCAGAAACTGGTTTGGACGAGCTTAGAGAAGCTGTTGATGCATTAATCGTAATACCTAACGACCGTCTACTTTCTACAGTAAGCAAAGAGACAACAGCAAAAGGCGCATTCGCAATGTGTGATGATGTTTTGAAGCAGGCAGTAGAAGGAATTTCTGACCTTATTACAACCCCTGGAATCATCAACATAGACTTTGCTGACATCAAAGCAATCTTGGCAGATGCAGGACCAGCACTTATGGGTATTGGCACGGCTAGCGGCGACAATCGTGCAGTGGAGGCAGCTCGCCTAGCTATCAACTCCCCACTCCTAGAAGTTTCTATTGCAGGAGCAAAGGGTGTTCTATTCTCAATTGCAGGTGGTGATGACCTAACAATGTTTGAAATTCAAGACGCTGCAAGAGTAATAACAGAAGCAGTTGATCCAAATGCAAAAATTATCTTTGGAACAGTTCGTGATGAGAAGCTAAAGAAAAACGAAGTAAAAATCACAGTTATCGCATCAGGATTTCCAGAAGGTTCAGTAAAAAAGAGTATGTTTGGGGGCGAAGATAAGGTAAACAAAATTTTTAACTCTGTTGAAATCGTAAAACCAAAAGAGGAAAAGAAAGAAGAAAAAAAGCCAGAAGTTGTGGTTAAGAAACCAGAACCAGCTCCAAAGAAAGAAGAGGAAGATGAAGATGATGATTGGAGCGCGGTGCCATCATTCTTAAGACGTTCAAGACTTAAGTAATAGAAACTAAGAACCACTCGCTAGAAGCGAGTGGTTCTGTTTTGGGACTAGGCTTTGAATCCGAATGCGCGACAATCGACTACTCTGTGCGCATCTTCCGCACGTGGTCTCCCCATCCTTCTGCAATCTTCAATCAGGCCAGCAACCTCGCTTTTGGCCTGACGTAGAGCATCCAAATGTCTTGCTGAGCCGTACTCGCTTGGCTTGATGTAAGCATCGGCAACCAAAAGCGCGGCATGGAGGGCATCATCACCCTTCCGTTGGTCTGGCATATAACCCCTTTGTGCGTGTTCTTTAGTTATTATAGTTTTTTTGGTATTCTTCACAAACAATGTACGAACTAGCAATTATTGGAGGTGGACCAGCAGGAGTATCTGCAGCTGTATATGCTGCACGTAAAAAGCTCAAAACTATTTTCATAACGGAATCATTCGGCGGGCAAAGCTTTGACTCTTTAGATATTCAAAACTGGATAGGCACACCGCATATTTCTGGTAATCAATTTGGTGAAATTTTAGAAAAGCACATTCGCGAATATGCTTCAGATACTGTGGAGCTCAAACTAGGTGCTCGTGCAGAAAAAATTACAAAAATTGAAGGTGGATATGAAGTTTCTGTGGGTTCAGAAATATATAAAACAAAAACTATTCTCCTAGCAACAGGCTCATCACGAAGAAAATTAGATATACCAGGTGGTAAAGAATTTGAGAACAAAGGTATTGTGTATTGCGCATCATGCGACGGGCCACTTTTCGCAGGAAAAAATGTTGCTGTAATTGGGGGTGGTAATGCGGGCTTTGAAACCGCCGCCCAACTACTTGCATACTGCCCCTCTGTGACACTAATGTCTCATGGCGACAAATTTAAAGCGGATGAATTGACTGTTGAAACTATTTCTAAAAATCCAAATTTCAAAAGCATTTTTAATTCGGAACCTGTAGAAATAAAAGGAGATAAATTTGTAAATGCACTTGTTTATAAAAATATAAAAACTGGAGAAGTGTCAGAAATTGCTGTGGATGGTGTATTTGTTGAAATCGGATTAATACCCAACACATCACTTATTGGCGACTTGGTGGAAAAGAATCAACATCAGCAAATAAAAATTGATCCACGAACACAGAAGACGTCGGCATCTGGCATTTGGGCTGCGGGAGACAACACAGATGTCCTGTACCACCAAAACAACATCGCTGCGGGAGATGGTGTGCGAGCACTGGAGGATATTTATATGTATTTGAGAGCCGAAAATCACTAAAGAAAATGTGCAAAAGAAAAGTGCGCGACCGACTAACGGT
>JBAQOA010000036.1:0-5544 GCA_049304335.1 Minisyncoccia bacterium
GGTTTTGCCTTCAAATACTGATCAAGGATATGTACTTCGTCGCCTCCTTCGTCGTGTTGTCTTAAATGCTGACAGATTAAATATTATGAATCAGGAACTTGGGTATCTTGCCACGCAAGGTGTAGTGAATAGTTATACTTCAGCGTATCCAGAGTTAAATGATATGCGTAGTGTTATCCATGATGTTGTTATGACTGAAGAAAATAAATTCAGGGAGACACTTAAATCAGGGCTGAAAGAATTTGAAAAAGGAACTGACCCATTTGTTTTGTTTACAACATATGGTTTTCCTTTCGAGCTAACGAAAGAATTGGCGATGGAGAAGGGAATTGAGATTGATGAAAAAGATTTTCAGGAAAAGTTTAAATCGCATCAGGATTTATCTCGCTCCGGTGCAGAGCAAAAGTTTAAAGGCGGTCTAGCAGATACTTCAGAAATGAGTATCAAATACCACACAGCTACACACCTTTTGCACCAAGCACTCAAAGATGTATTGGGTAATGGTGTGGAGCAAAAAGGCTCAAATATCACCCCCGAAAGACTTCGTTTTGATTTTTCCCACACCGCTAAAGTGACTGCAGAAGAATTAAAAAGAGTAGAAGAAATTATTAATCAAAAAATTCTTGAAGCATTACCAGTGCAAAATGTTATTTTGCCAAAAGAGGAGGCATTGAAATTGGGTGCAAGACATTTGTTTAGTGAAAAATACGGAGATGAAGTTTCTGTTTATTTTATTGGACAAGATTTGCAGAATGCTTACTCAAAGGAATTTTGTGGAGGTCCGCACGTGACAAATACATATCAATTGGGGCATTTTAAAATCTTGAAGGAGGAAGCAGTGGCACAGGGAATTCGTCGAATAAAAGCAGTTTTGGAATAAATAAAATTGAGCGTTGGAATTTTTTCTGCGGGTCTGATTGTTGGCTAAAAAAATGCTAATTCTGTGCATAAAGTTTCTTTTTCCCAAAATTTGAGTGGTATACCCCCACACCAAAGTACTTCATTTGCCAACAAAGTTTAGATTTCAACAAGTTTAGTATTGTTTATGCTTTGGTGTGGGGGTATAATCAGTCTATAAATGACCAAGAATGTACTTCAAGATATGGTGCCTTCAGGAGGAGGTAGATCAATAAGAAATATTCCTTTACCAAAGGGTAGAAAGGAAACCCCAGTTCACAGAGAAACTCCAGTGCCTCAACGCTCACAAAAATCGTCCGGTAGTTTTTCAATAACAAGGTACAGCAAGCCAAAAAAAGTGTGGTGGTGGCTTGGAGGTGCGGTTGTTATTTTGTTGGTCGCTTTTGCTGTAATGTCGTTTATGTCTGGCGCACGTGTTGAGGTGACTCCTAAAATCGTAAAAGCTAATTTAACTTCATTTTTTAATGCCTATAAGGCAGATGCAATAACAGGAGACAAAATTCCTGCAAACTCACTTCCATTTCAGGTTGTGACAATTTCAAAAACAGGCGGTAAAACCGTAAAGGCAAATGGAGAGGAACAGGTTCAACGAAAAGCAAGTGGAACTCTCATTGTTTATAACAACACAAGTTCTGCGAGTCAGAGATTAATCAAAAATACTCGTTTTGAATCTCCAGAGGGCCTCATATATAGAGTAAGCGACTCAATAGTGGTACCAGGGCAAAAAACAGTAGATGGCAAAAAACAACCGGGTAGTGTTGAGGTATTGGTTTATGCCGATGACGTGGGAGAAAAATATAATATTGGCCTAACAGATTTCACTATTCCTGGATTCAAAGGCGATCCTAGATACAGCACAATTTATGCTCGTTCAAAAACACCGATGACAGGCGGTTTTGTAGGAACTGTTAAAAAAGTTGCCGATGCAGATAAGTTGGTAGCAGAAAATGAAATTGAAGCTGCACTTAAGGCTGATTTATTGAAAACAGCAAAAAGCCAAATACCAGCAACAATGATTTTGCTTTCCGGCTTAGAAAAAATCACGTTTACACCAGCCGACCAGACTGACCCATCAGGGGACTCCGTGAAGATGAATACAGAGGGAACTTTGACTGCCGTTATCACAGATAGACAAACACTCGATAGCTTCCTCTCTGCTCAAGCGGGAGAACTGAAGGGCATTCCTGCAACTATTTCTAATGCTGATGAATTAACCTTTACTCTAAAGGATGGTTCCAAATTTGACCCAGCTCGTGACTTAACAATGCAGTTTAGTGTTAAGGGAACTGAAAATTTTGTCGGTGTAGTTAATAACAGCGATTTGATTTCAGCTTTGATAGGCAAATCGAAGAATGATTTGCAGACAGTAAAGGATGCTTTCCCAGCTATTCAGGAAATGAAAGTAAGTCTACTCCCACCATGGGCTTCACATTTGCCAACTGAAACAAAGGACTATACGATAGTGATCAACAAAACTAACTAATGGCTCACCAGCAAAAAGAGAAGATTATTGGAACAATTATTGAGGCTTTGCCCAATACGATGTTTAAGGCTGTATTTGATGATGCAGAAGGGAACAGTGTTGAAATGCTTACATTTTTATCTGGAAAAATGCGCCTAAATCGTATTCGTGTACTAGTGGGTGATAAAGTTGAAATTGAGAAAGATGAGTACGGGGGTAAGGGGAGAATTGTAAAAAGATTATAAAAGAAAGCGGCCGAGAAATTCTCTCGGCCGCTTGAGTACTTGTCTGGGGGTAGGCTCATATTCAACATAGCCCACCTCGTTGTGTGTGCGGCGCTACCCGCAGTTCTTTACGCGCCAGCCCCCAGACAGTCTTTTCATATTATACACTTATTATTACTACTGTCAAGCGTGTGAAAATAGCCCTATTTTATTGACCTTTTTTAACTTCTAGTTTATTATTTGGCCTCAATGAAAGTTCGATCATCAGTAAAAAAGATGTGTGCAAAATGCCAAGTTGTACGTCGACGTGGTGTTCTTTATGTTATCTGTAAGGCAAACCCTCGCCACAAACAAAGACAGGGATAAAATCATATGCGTATATTAGGTATAACAATTCCAGAGGAAAAGAGATTAGAGATTGGCTTAACAACACTTTACGGTGTTGGCCGTCCTCGTGCCCAAGAGATTTTGAAAAAGGCAGGTGTTGATTTTGGTGCAAAACCAAAATCTCTTACAGTTGATGAAGAGAACAAGATAAGATCTTTAGTTGAGTCATTTACAGTAGAAGGTGATCTAAAGAGACAAGTTGCAGGAAATATAAAGAGACTAAAAGACATTAAGGCGTACAGAGGCACCAGACATGCAAAGGTTTTGCCAGTTCGTGGCCAAAGAACCAAGACAAATTCAAGAACTCGTCGTGGCAATGTGAGAAAGACCATGGGTACTGGAAGAAAAGCAGCGGAGAAGAAATAGAGCCACACCTGACCACCGTTTGGCGATAGGTGCTGTTGACAGAGTTTATAAGGTCGTTTAGAATGTGGCTCTCGCATTAATAAACAGTTTTTGCATAAAAAGTGTGGGTTTATAGCGATTGAGTTACGGAAGTTAAATGGGTAAAAAGAGAATAGTTAAAACTGAATCACAGTCAGGTGAGGGTGCATCTAATGCGCCTGTTTCGTCATCAAAGAAAAAAGCAGAAGCAGGTATTTTGTACGTAGAGTCAACATATAACAACACCAAACTCACTCTAGCTGACACAAAGGGAAACACTTTGGCTTGGTCTTCATCCGGTTCTCTAGGATTTAAAGGGGCCAAGAAGGGTACACCATTTGCAGCTGCAAAGGTGGGTGAATTGCTTGCGCAAAAAGCAGCAACAGTCGGACTTAAAAAAGTTGACGTTGTTGTAAAGGGCGTAGGTTCTGGCCGAGAATCATCAATAAGAGGCTTTATCTCAAAAGGTGTCTTATTGGGAACAATTCGTGATATGACTCCTGTGCCACATAACGGACCTAAGCCAAAGAAACCAAGAAGAGTATAAAAATATGAAATTAGGACCTAAATACAAAATAGCTCGTCGCCTAGGTGCACAAATCTTTGAGAAAACTCAAACTCAAAAATACGCACTTAATCTTTCTAAAAAAGAGCGTAACGGTAAAGTTCCTCAACGACCAAAATCAAACTTCGGAATGCAACTTTTAGAAAAACAAAAAGCTCGCTATACCTACCTTGTTACAGAAAAACAATTTGCGAAATATGTTAAGGAAGTTCTCGAAAAGAAAGATGCTCATGGACGACAGCGTTTATTTGCGAAATTAGAAAGCCGTTTAGACAACACAGCATACCGCGCAGGGTTCAGACCAACTAGAACTGCTTGCCGTCAATTAGTTTCTCACGGACATGTGCTAGTGAATGGCAAAAAAGTAACGATTCCATCATTCAATGTAAAAGTTGGAGACGTCGTTTCTGTTCGCCCACAAAGCTCGTCATCTCCAATGTTTACAGATATTGTTGAGAGAACAAAAACATACACACCTCCTCAGTGGCTAAAATGTGATTTCGCGAAGATGGAAGCGACAGTTACGGGAGTACCGGATGTGAGCCAGGCAGACACGATGTTTGATTTAAATGCAGTGCTTGAATATTACTCAAGATAAAATAATAAAAATTACCATGAACGACATTTCAATTGTATTGCCATCAAAGCCAAAGATTGTCTCGGAAGAGGGCTTTTCAGGCGTGTACGAGATAGACGGATTGTATCCGGGCTACGGACACACACTAGGAAATTCGCTTCGAAGAATAATCCTTTCTTCTTTGCCTGGCGCAGCTATCACACAGGTTAAAATCGAAGGAGTAGAACATGAGTTCTCAACTATTTCTGGAGTGAAAGAGGACGTTATTACTATTCTTCTAAATTTGAAGAGAATCAGAATGAGAATGACAACTTCTGAACCTCAAAAGTTAAACCTAAAAATAAAAGGAGCAAAAACTATTTTAGCTTCTGACATTGAACTTCCAGGACAAGTTGAAATTCTAAACCCTGAGCAAGAAATCTGCACATTAGCAGATGCAAAATCATCAATTGATATGGAAATTACAGTTGAAAGAGGAATTGGTTATATGTCTCGTGAAGTTATCCAAAAATCAAAAATGGATATTGGCGCATTGGCACTGGATGCTATCTTTGCTCCTATTCGTCGCGCTAGTTATGAAGTTGAACAAATGCGTGTTGGTGACAGAACAGACTTCAACCGTTTGCGCCTATTTGTTGAAACAGATGGAACAATCACACCAAAAGAAGCACTTGAGAAATCAATTGAGTTAATGATTAACCAGCTCAAAGCAATAATTGGTTTTAAGGAAGAAGAGCCATTGCCAGTTCGTGAAATGTCAGAAGTTGGAATAGTAGATGAAAAAGAGCCAGATTCAGATATTTTGAAAACAAGAATTGAATCAATTGGTCTGACTGCTCGAACATTAAATGCACTTTCAACTGCAAACATTCGCACAGTTGGTGGTCTTGCAAGAAAGAGAGAGAAAGATTTGTTAGAAGTTGATGGATTGGGCGCAAAAGGAATCCAAGAAATCAGAAAAGCTCTTTCTGAATTCGGAATCACACTTAAAGATTAATCATGCGACATCACAAGAAAAAAAGAACAC
>JBAQOA010000037.1:0-25075 GCA_049304335.1 Minisyncoccia bacterium
CTGATACCAGAGAGGCGACACCTTCTGGAATTATTCTTCTTGAACTCGATTTAAAACTTTCTAAGACATTTCCTGCACTGTCTGTAATTTGTAGTATTGGAGTTGGGCTATTTCTAATTCCCCCAGAGGCAAAGGTGCCGTATGCCGAAGTTATTTCAAGCGGGGAAACTTCACCACCGCCCAAAACCAATGTAAGGCCGTATTGACCTGCGTCACCCAAGCTTTCAATTCCCATATTTCTCGCAAGAGACAAAGAATCCTCTAGCCCGGCGAGATACAACGTTTTAACAGATGTGATGTTTATGGATTGGGCTAAAGAGTCCCTCATTGTGATTGGGCCTCTGAACTTTCCGTCATAGTCGTCTGGAGAATAACAATTATTTTCGCTTGTTGTGTCGTCTGGTCTACATGCAGTAGCAAATTGTGTTTTTACATCAAATAAAACTGTTTCTGGTGTGTAACCCTTAATAAACGCTTCCGCGTAAACGAAGGGTTTGAAGGTAGATCCAGGCTGTCTGTGTGCAGTTGTGATGTTGAAATTACCGGGAATTTCTTTGTCAAAATAATCTCGAGAGCCAATCATGGCCAATATCTGACCCGTCTTTGGATCTATGACAACAAATCCGGCATTGCTTGCGTTAAAGGTTTTTTGGTTTTGTAAGGCATATTGTTTTGCGACTTCTTCGCCCTTTGCCTCAATGTCTGCATCGAGAGTGGTAATTACTCTCAAGCCTCCAGCCTCTAAAACATCGTCGCCATATTTATTTTTTAGGTAATCTGTTACATAAAAAACAAAATGAGGCGCTCTGATCGCAGTTGATTGCTTTGGTTGAAAGGTGACTTTTTCATTTTTTGCTTTTTCGTATTCTGATTCAGAAATAAAACCATCCTTCTCCATTTCACTTAGAACTAGATTTTTTCTTTCATCCAGTTTGCTCAAATTTGCCCCATATGGAGAGTAGAAGGTTGGTGCTTGGGGAATTGCTGCGAGATAGGCAGCCTCAGCAAGAGAGACCTCTTTTGCCGATTTGTTGAAGAATGATTCTGACGCTTCCTCTACGCCATAAATGTTTCCTCCGTACGGGATTTCGTTGAAATACATCGTGAGAATTTCATCTTTACTCATCACTTGTTCAAGTTTTATTGAAAGTGCAATTTCTTTCAGCTTTCTTGTTATGGTCTTATCTTTCGAAAGCAAAACATTTTTAACTACTTGCTGAGTAATTGTTGAGCCGCCTTGGCTAAATCCAAAAGATGTTGTGTCAGCAAGTAGGGCACGCAGTAATGAAGAAAATTTGAACCCACCATGTGTATAAAAATCTTTATCCTCAATAGCAATTGTGGCTTTTTGGGCGAATATTGAAATATCTGTAAGCGCCACAGTGGTGCGGCGAGAGTTTTTAGATACATCGTAAAGTAATACTTGCCCAGTCCTATCAAATATTTTTGTTGACTGTTCAATTCGACGAGAGTTTACAGATTCAAGTTCTGGCACGGTCAAATTTGCAAGCCACAACAAGAGCACGCCGACTGCGATGAGCACTATACTTCCTATAATTAAAGTGCGGCTACGCGTGTTTCTACTAATCATTAGTGTTTAATGATACCAAATCAAATGGGTCAATATGTTAGGATTAGATTATGACATTGGGAGATAAACCAAAGAAGGCTAAGGCCAGAGATAAGGCAATTGAGGACCTTTTTACTAGAGGGGTTGAGATGTTTATTGACCCAGAAGGTACTTTTGAAGAAAAATTGGTTAAAAGGCCAAGTGAAATCGTTATAAAACTAGGGGCAGATCCTACTCGTCCAGATTTACACTTGGGACATGCAGTTACATTGAGAAAATTAAGGCAATTTCAAGACAGAGGCGCAAGAATTGTTTTCTTGATTGGTGATTTTACCGCCAAGATTGGCGACCCCACTGGAAAAGACAAGGCAAGGCCAGAGTTAACGAATGAAGAGATTGAGAGCAACTTGGAAACGTACAAAAAACAGGTAAGTAAAATTTTGAGAACCGACCCAGAAGTGTTCACGGTACTTAGAAATTCCGATTGGTTTTTGAATGTTACTGATATGTCCGCCCCACCAGGAACAGTAGTGAAAATTACTTCGGAAAGTGAAGGTAGAAAAGTCGAGATACCGTTTGACGCAAACTCATTTGTTGGCAAGGCATTTCTATTTGAGGAATCAAGAATGCAGGTGAAGGCTTTAGGCCACAGACAGGGTATAGCGGTTGTAACAATAAAGACACTACTTGAAACATTGAGGAGAATTACTCACTCGCGACTTATCGAAAGAGATATGTTTATGGAACGTATACAAAAGGGTAATGAGCTTTACATGCACGAAATGCTATATCCGGTTATCCAAGGAATTGATTCTGCCGTTATCGCAATGATTTTTGGTTCATGTGATTTGGAAATAGGCGGCAACGATCAAACTTTCAATATGCTTATTGGTCGAGATGTTATGAAATCAAACAATCAAGTACCGCAGGCGGTTATGGCTACCCGACTTTTAACTGGTCTTGATGGTAAGGAGAAGATGTCAAAATCACTCGACAATTACGTAGGAATTAATGACGAGCCAAATGATATGTTTGGAAAAATAATGTCTATGCCAGACAAAACAATGCCAGAATATTTTGAACTAGCCACTTATACATCACAAAGTGAGATTGAAACAATAAAAGAAGGGTTAGGTTCTGGAAAACTACACCCAATGGATATTAAGAAACGGTTAGCAAGAGAAATCGTCTCAACTTACCATGGAGAAAAATTGGCGTTACAATCTGAGGAAAATTTTGAAAATGTTTTTGCGAAAGGGGAGGTGCCAGAGGAGCTTGAAGTTATTCACGCGCAAAAGGGCGACACTCTAAGTGATATCTTAAAAATAAATAAGATTGTGCCATCGAACTCGCATTTCAAGAGATTGGTTGATGGGGGAGCAGTTTCAAACATAGAGACCGGAGAGAAAATTACCGATGTATCTATGATTGTAGAGAAAACAATTAAGCTTAGAGTAGGAAAGAAAAGTTTTATAGAAATAAGAGTGTAAAAATTAAAAAACACCTCCGCCTACAAGGCGGGGTGTTTTTTAATGAATCTATATTTCTTCTTCATCCTTACCGAAGCCAACTCCAAATTGGTCGTCTTCCTCATCCTCTTCGTCTAGCTCCGCATCCATTAGTTCATCGAGAGATTCAGTTGGTTCAACATCATCATCGATTGCTTCATCAACTTCTTCATCATCTTCTTCTGCTACAAAATCATCTTGAACATCGTCTTGCATAGTTTTTTCTTTAATTTTTATACCTGTACGCCCTTTTTATCAAACCAAGAAGTAAATGCAATGCTTTTTATTTTTTGTTGTGGATAAGCTAGTCTTTTTTATTCAGGCTATGGGTTATTGCCACTGCAATAGCATCATATTCGTCGTCTAGCCTTTTCGTGTTTATCTTGGGTATAGAGACAGTTTTCTTTATGATGAACTCCAAATCGCCCTTGCTAGCTTTGCCATATCCAGTGATACTCATTTTTACTGCTTGCGGAGAGTACTCAAATATAGACATACCACTCTCCGAAGCCACAGATAGTATCACACCTCGAGCTTCTGCAACCTTTAAGGCATTTGTTTTATTAACATTGAAAAACAATTTTTCAATTGCAAGGACATTCGGTTTATACTTTTTTATTAAAGCCCTCAATTCATCCGCGATGAAAGACAATCTTTTTTCGTGCGCGTCTGTTCTTTTTGTTTCAATGCACGAAGAATAAATTAGTTCCTCCCTTCCTCTTTGTCCGCCAATAATTGCGACACCCACTCTGTCAAAACCGGGGTCTATCCCGAGAATTAGTTTTTCATTGATAGTTTTTTTATTCAGAGACATTTGTATAAATATCTTGAACATCATCTAGCTCGTCCAAATCTCCAATTAGTTTTTCTAATTTCGATTTATCATCCTCACTTATTTCGATAGGCATAGAGGCCTCATAGCCATCTGCTCCCTTGGTAAATGCCCACATTGCAGCGCCTGGGGTTGCTAACTCAAGCCCGTTTTCAACAAGTGCATGTTTTATTTCTTGCGCCGCGCGATTTCTGTTGTCAGTAAGTGCTTCAATTAAAATTGCACATCCTCCGTGCCCGTATGATTCATAAATTATTGCTTCTAAGTTTCCAGTATCTCCACCGGCACCTTTTTTAACAGCTCTCTCAATATTTTCGTTCGGCATGTTTTCCGCTTTGGCTCTATCTATAACTGCCTTGAGTGACGGAGAGCTTGTATTACCTCCAACAAGTTTTGATTCTATTGCGATAAGCCGCGCATATTTTCCAAAAATTTTTGATTTCTGGCTGTCGGTCACAGCTTTTCTATTTTTGATTTTTGACCATTTGTTATGTCCAGACATAGTTTTAAAAGCTAATTTCCCTAATATCCTTATCTATGAAAGAGAGATTAACACGGAATGCATTCTCTGGCACAAATTGAGGCATTTTTTCAGGCCACTCTAGGATTATTAGATTGGATGGGTCCTTCAACAAATCGGCAAAACCAAGATTTCCTACTTCTTCCGGCCTCTCAATTCTATATGCATCAAGGTGTATAAGGCGATGAAACCTGCCAAAAGAAATTGGATATGTCTCCATTATCAAAAAGGTTGGACTTTTTACATGCTCATTTATGCCAAGCTCTTTGGCAATGAATTGAGTAAGAGTTGTTTTTCCAGAGCCCAAGTTTCCAGATAGGGTTATAACGAAAGAGCCATCAACAGGGGCCAATTTTGCTTTATTGATAATATCCAGCGCTATCTTTTCCGTGTCGTTTAGTGATTTCGATAGAAAATTATGCATATATACTATTTTAACCCTTATTAAAAAAGTAGGTATAAATGCTACAATTTCCCCATGTCAGACCAAAAGGACGATAATAATCACATTCAGTTCAACGAAGAGAAACAACTCCAGAAGGTTGATATTTTAAAAAAACACGAAGAAGAGGATTTGGCGCGCGCTCTTTCAGAAAAATACGATATTGGATATTTGGATTTAACACTACAGCCTATAAATATCGATGCCCTTAGAATAATAAAAGAAGATGTCGCTCGTGCAGGGGAGTTGGCTGTTTTTAATGAGATTGATAAGAGAATTGATGTTGGAGTGCTCTCACCAAATAATCCAAAGACAGTAGAAGCAATAGAAAATTTAAAAAAAGAAGGTTATATACCATCACTTTTTTTGGTTTCTCACCAGAGTTTGAAAAAAGTTTGGGATATGTACAAAGAAATGTCATATTCTTTCGAGACGAGATCCGGCGCATTAGACATTTCAAATGAGCAGATTGTTGATTTGCTAAAGCAGGCCACTTCTCTTAAGGATATAACCGCGCTCATAGAGGAAGTTCTGGCTGCAAAAAAGAGTTACAGAATTTCAAGAATTCTAGAAATTATTTTAGCGGGAGCGTTGGCCACAAAAGCATCTGATGTTCACTTAGAGCCAGAAGAAGAAAATGTACGCCTTCGCTACAGGCTAGATGGCGTACTTCATGACGTTTTAACTTTTGATTTGGAAACATATAAACTTTTGGTTTCTCGTGTAAAACTTATTTCAAATCTAAAGCTTAATGTCGCATCTGCTCAAGACGGTAGGTTTTCTATCAAGCTTCCTGATGGTGATATTGAAATTAGAACATCATTACTGCCCGGCGCATATTTTGAATCAATTGTTTTAAGAATTTTGAATCCGCATTCTATTTCGGTTCCCCTAGAGGAATTAGGTATTCACCCCCATCTTTTGGATATTCTAAAGAGAGAAATCGCCAAACCAAATGGAATGATTCTGACTACCGGTCCCACCGGCTCTGGAAAAACCACAACTCTATATGCGTTCTTGAAAAAAATTCACACTCCTGAAATTAAGATAATTACAATTGAAAACCCTATTGAATACCACCTTCCGGGAATTGTGCAGACGCAAACAAATCTAGATTCCGGCTACACGTTTGCAGAAGGTTTGCGTTCGGCACTTCGTCAAGATCCTGACGTAATAATGGTTGGTGAAATCCGTGATAGTGAGACAGCAGAAATTGCCATTAACTCAGCACTCACAGGACACTTAGTGTTTTCAACGCTGCACACCAATAACGCTGCGGGCACATTTCCTCGGTTGATAGATTTGGGAGTAAATCCTAAAATCCTTTCTTCGGCTATAAATATTTCTATTGCACAAAGGTTAGTAAGAAAGCTTTGTCCCGTATGTAAAAAAGAAATTGATTTGGATGATGCTCAGAAAAAATTGGTTGAACAAGTAATAGACGGTGTTCCTAATAAAGATTTTTTCAAAGATGTGAAAAGAGATAAGGCATTTTTATCTGTCGGATGTAATGCATGTAATCACACTGGATATCAAGGAAGATTAGGAATTTATGAGGGAATCTTAATGGACAATAATATTGAAAAATCTGTACGAGAAAACCCATCCGAAAGAGAAATTTTTGATGCAGCTCGCGGACAAGGAATACTTTCTATGACCGAAGATGGCATTTTAAAAGTTTTGCAGGGCACTACATCATTTGAAGAATTGGCTAGGGTTGTTGATTTGAGTATGTATCAAAATTAGAAAACAAAACACACATTTGATTGAGTACCAAATGTGTGTTTTGTGGCTGATTGGGGATTGCTCCGGCCAATTTCGTATGAATAATGACAGAAGAGCCATTAGGGGTATCGAGAGCACAAATTTCTCAGCAACACTTTCCGAATTCATTCAAAAAGCTACCAGCTCTACTAAGGGAAGCACCAGAAATCCACGAGGGAAACCAGAACATCCTCGTAAAGTCTTTTAATCCCACCTAAATGGGCGTTGCTGAGAAATTTGTGCCCTAGATATGGCATTAATGCCTTATTAACAGGGCGAGTACCAAGCTGTGTAGTATAATATCACAGTAGATATATATGTCAAGTACTAACAAAAAAGCAAAAAATATAGACCTCGACGGAAAAAATCCCGACGATTTGAAAAATTTTGATAAAGAACTTCGACCGGATAATTTTGGCGATTATGTCGGGCAGGAAAATATCAAAGAAAATCTTTCCGTTCTTTTAACTGCTGCAAAACAGAGGAATCATCCACCAGAGCACCTACTTTTTTATGGACCACCAGGGCTTGGTAAAACAACATTGGCACACCTAATCGGCAAAGAAACTGGTGCCCCAGTACGTGCAACATCGGGACCCGCAATTGAGCGTGTTGCCGACTTGGCCGCTGTGCTTACCAACTTAACTCCCGGAGAAATTTTGTTTATAGATGAAATTCATCGTTTAAATAAAACCATCGAAGAAGTTTTGTACCCCGCGATGGAGTCTGGCTCACTAGATATTATTATCGGTAAAGGACCATCTGCTCGAACTATTGAATTACCATTGCCACCATTTACACTAATTGGTGCCACTACACGAATTGCAATGGTTTCATCACCACTTCGTTCTCGTTTTTCTGGCGGAGTATTTCGCTTAGATTTTTATACTGAAGATGAGATTGCAAGTATTGTTAGGCGTTCTGCAAAAATTTTGGGAATCGATTTAGATGAAGCGGCCTCAAAAACAATTTCAAAAAGATCTCGCTTTACCCCTCGCACGGCTAACTTTCTTTTGAAAAGAGCTAGAGATTTTGCGCAGGTGAAAGAGAAAGAACTAAATGTTGCAACAATTGATGAAGCATTCAATATGCTCGGGGTAGATGAGATGGGACTTTTTCCATCGGACAGATTATTCCTATCTAGTTTGATTGAGAAGTTTTCTGGAGGACCTGTTGGACTATCAACATTAGCAGCGGCATTGTCTGAAGATGAAGAGGCGATTGAGGAATTTAACGAGCCTTATCTTTTGCAAATAGGGTTTATTGAGAGAACTCCCCGTGGGCGCCAAGTGACAAAGAGGGCAGAAGAGCATATGAAAAAACACGGCGTAAAGGGAAAGATAAGTAAGCTCTTATAGTAGTAGAGTAAAATATAACCATGGCGAACAGGGATAAAAAAAGAATAGTCCTTTTAGATACCCATGCTATTTTGCATCGCGCTTATCACGCGCTACCAGATTTTGCTACATCAAAAGGAGAGCCAACTGGAGCACTGTATGGCCTGATCACTATGCTTCTCAAAATTGCGGGCGATTTGAAGCCAAATTACATAATTGCTGCTCTCGATTTACCGGACAAAACTCACAGGCACGAAGTATATGAAGATTACAAAGGCAAAAGACCAGAGACAGATGATGAATTAGTTTCGCAAATAAAAAAAGCAGCAAGTGTGCTTGAAGCATTAAATATTCCTGTTTATTCGAAACCCGGATTTGAGGCTGACGACATAATTGGAACCGCTGTTAAACAATTGGGTAAAGAAAAAGATGTAGAAATTATTATTGCATCTGGCGATATGGACACACTCCAGCTTGTTCAAGGTGAAAAAGTAAAAGTGTTTACTCTAAAAAAAGGTTTGAACGACACAATAATGTATGACGAAAAAGCAGTAGTAGAGAGATATGGTTTTGGGCCGAAACTTCTTCCTGATTACAAAGGATTAAGAGGAGACCCCTCAGACAACATTATTGGTATTAAAGGAATTGGAGAAAAAACCGCTACAACCCTAATCACTAAGTTTGGGGCAATAGAAGATATATATAAAAAATTAAAAACCAATGAGAAGGATTTTGTAAAAATTGGACTAACCGAGCGCGTCATTAATCTTTTAAAAGAAGGGGAAGAAGAAGCGCTTTTCAGTAAGTTGCTGGCCACAATAAGGCCAGATACGCCAGTAAAGATTCTGATTCCTGAAAAAGAATGGATGGATGGCTTAGATTTAGATGCATTAGTTAAGTTTTTGCAAAACTTGGAATTCAGAAGTCTGGTTGTAAGGGTGCAGAAAGTATTTTCAGCAAAAACTAAAGGGATGTTTTTAGAAAACGGCGAAATAGTGGAGGAAGAGCAGGTGAAAGAAAAAATTCCTGAAGCAGAACTTAAAGAAACAGCCATAGCCCTTTGGGTGGTTGATTCAAATATTACAAACCCCACAATTGAAGACATTTTAAATTTTGGAAAAACAGGAAACTTTGAAGTGGCACGAGAGAATATTCTAAAAGAAATAAAAAATAGAAATTCCCAGTTTGTTTTTGAGCATATTGAGAAGCCAATAATTCCTATTGCCGAAGAGATGACTAAATATGGGGTTTTAATTGATAAAAAATATCTGGAAGAACTTTCGAAAGAGTTTAATAAGAAAATAAAAGATTTAGAGAAGAAGATAATTGTTCTTGCGGGTGAGGAGTTTAATGTAGCTTCACCAAAACAACTAGGTGTAATTCTTTTTGAAAAATTAAAACTAACTCTTCCGCGTATTAAAAAAACTGCAACCGGCGCGTATTCCACAAAAGAAGAAGAGCTTCAAAAGCTTTCAGATCAGCACGAGATAATTCCTCTGATTTTGGAGCACCGAGGCCTCTCAAAGCTTGTTGGTACTTATGTTGATGCCATTCCACCCCTTTTGGATTCCTCTAATCGACTACATCCTACATTTATGCAGGCTGGGACAACCACAGGACGATTGTCTTCCAAGGATCCTAATATTCAGAACATTCCAATTTCAAGCCCCGACGGCAAGCGCATAAGGGGCGCATTTATATCTGGTAAAGGAAAGAAGCTTTTGAGTTTTGACTACTCTCAAATAGATTTGAGGTCGGCAGCCATACTTTCAAAAGACGAAATCTTGGTGGATATTTTTAAAAGGGGCGAGGATGTTCATACGGCTGTAGCCAGCGTCATTTTCGGTGTAGCTGAGGACAAAGTGACAAAAGAGGAGAGAAGGCGAGCCAAAACAATTAACTTTGGAATCTTGTATGGAATGGGCGTGAACGCTCTGAAAGCTGGGCTCGGCACATCTAGAGCAGAGGCAGAAAAATTTTATAACGATTATTTCGATAAATTTGTTGGGGTTACTAAATATTTGGAAACCATAAAACGTGAAGCGGCACGCACTGGGTTCACAGAAACCTTGTATGGCAGAAGGAGGTATTTTGAAGGTTTGCGTTCCAAAATACCCTTTATTCGTGCAGCTGCGGAAAGGATGGCCATCAATGCACCAATTCAGGGCACATCTGCAGATATAGTGAAATTGGCCATGGTTCAGATTGATGAATATTTAAGTAAAGAGGGACTGAAAGATAAAGTGCATTTGATGCTCCAGATCCACGATGAATTGGTTTTTGAGGTGGATAATGAAATGGTTAAAACTGTTGCACCGAAAATTCTTTCAATCATGGAAAACATCGTGTCGATAGAAAAAGCTAACGGTGTGCCCATACTTGCTAACGCATATGAGGGAGAAAGGTTTGATGAAATGAGAGAAATAAAATTATGATAGTTGTTTCATATGGACACACAAAAGGGGAGATAAGAAAAATTCTTGATAACAAGAAACTTTTTAAATTAAACGATGAAATACATTCTATTGACCCCACAAATTGGTCAGATGAATCTGTTAGTGAACTAACTCAAACACAAGGGCTTTTTGCTGAGCGGGAAATATTTTTTGTTGATCATGTGCTTTCGGAATTAGAGCCAGAAGAAATCACTAAGGAAATAAAGAATTTATGTGAGTCCGTGAATTTAATTGTTTTCATTGAGGATGCACCAAATAAACAGTTGGAGAAGATTGAGAAAAGTGCTGAACATGTTTTGAATGCTCCACAAAAAACAGTGGAGAAGGGATTTAATGTTTTTTCCCTAACGGATGCATTGTTTGCAAAAGATAAGAAAAAACTCTGGCTTCTATACCAACAAGCACTTAGTGAAAAAATGGACCCAGAGTTTGATATTTATCGTATTTTATTTTGGGGTGTGAAAATGCTCGCACTAGCAAAAGAGTATGGTTCTGCAGCCTCTGCTGGCATAAGCCCATTTGTATATAGCAAAGCAAAGGGGGGCGTCTCTAAATATAAAGATGGGGAAATTGAAAAAACTGCGCAGGATTTAGCCAACATGACGATTCAGGCAAGACAAGGCGAGGAGTGGGAGGTTCTTATAGAAAGGTTTGTGTTGAGTATCTAAGTTTCCTACCAATTGGTATTTGCAATTATTGTCTCAGCTACAGGTATAATTTTTGCCTCTGGGTAATATTTTTTTGTTTCTGAAATCAGTTTTTCAATTAATTGTCGCCACTCTTTTCTACGGACCGGATCTGTACGTACGGTTTCGTCGTACATACTGGAGATTTTGTCGTGTAGTTTTAGTAACTTAACTAATGGACTTTTGTTTTCTAAAATTTGTTCTTCCTCCCAAGTTTCATGGGTCATTTTGTTAACCAACTCCCTAACTTCATTATCTATATAATCCGGTAATTTTTCTGACGTATCTTCTAAAACATCATGAAGTAATAATGCCTGATATCCGATGTTGCGGTCTTCAAAAGAGATACGTTGGTCGTTTAAGAGTGTTAATGCACACCATAGTGGGTGCGTGAAAAATGGTACCCTTCCGTCCTGTCGATAGTCTTTTTTAGTATTGTGGTTCTGGTGAGCATCATAGACAAAATCTATAATTTTCTTTAGTTTTTCATGTTCAATCATTGCGGTTTTATTCGTGTCCGCCCGGCAGGAATCGAACCTGCGACCCTCTCCTTAAAAGGGAGCTGCTCTACCGACTGAGCTACGGGCGGATTGTGCCTTAGATTATAGCTTTTATAGCGGCAAATCAAATGCCAAGAACCCAGCACCTGTTAAAAGGAGGGAAAGTAGTATTGCTCCAACCAAGGAATAAAACACTATATCGCGAGCTACCAAAACATCCTCTTTGTATTCCACAAACCATTCTTTTGCGGTGAGGACTAAAAGGACGAGGCATACATATTGAGTTCCAAGTCCGATAATTAGAAGGGCACCAGAAACCATTTCAATTAAACCAAGTGCCAAAACAAATTGTTTGGCAGGCTTTAATCGGATGGCGTTCATAAATATAAGCCACCTCTGCTTTTCTTTCGTGAGTTTTAAATAACCGGTATTTATAAAAACTAGACCAATAACAATTCTTAATATAAATGGCGCAACAAGGCCAAGCGAAAGTAATTCAGGAAATGGATTAAGCATTGGTGTATATTAACACGCCCCCACACTAATCAAGCAAAAATGTAATTTATATTTAGGGTTTAATTTAACTTTTTGACACATAAAAATTACGAAGTTGAATTAAGTTGTGGACTTGATTAGTGTGGGGGCACGCATGTTAAAAACCAAAAATTCACAGAGGCATATCGCTGTCATTCTTTTGGACATTCGCTCAATAGAGAATGTTGGGGCCATTATCCGCACAGCAGATGGCGCTGGTGTGGACACAGTCTATCTCGTTGGCATTACGCCAGGGCCGATAGATAGGTTTGGAAGAGAAGTAAAAGCTTTTACCAAAGCATCACTGGGGGCAGAAAAGGCCGTGAAGATAGAAACTACTAAAAACATCAGTTCTTTAATAAAAAAATTAAAAAAAGATAAGTTCGAAATAATTGCACTTGAGCAAGATAAAAAATCTGTTGATTATAAAAAAATAAAACCGAAAAATAATTTTGCAATCATCTTGGGGAATGAAGTAAATGGCATTCCCAAAAATGTTTTTAAAAGTGTAGATAAGATTATTGAAATTAAAATGAAGGGTAAAAAAGAATCCCTGAACGTGTCAGTTGCATTTGGAATAACTATTTTTAGTCTTACAGATTAATCCTCGAGTATAGAAATTTCTTTCTTGGCAATTCGTGAGCCGATAATATTTATTAAAATAAAAATACCTATAAAAACGATCAGGCCAATTTTAAGATCTGATATGTGATCTTCTAGGATGGGAAGAGAGGCCACGCCTCTTGCTAGTAAGAAAATTGTGCCAGTCCATACCACTGCACCCAAGAAATTTGCGGTCATAGCTTTTGCCCACGGTACTTTAAATATACCAACTGCGAACTGGCTTAATATCCCCGTTGCATGAATGAATTTGGACCAGAAAAGTATTTTTGCCCCGTGCTTGTGCACAGCTTTTTCAAGCTTATAAAGTGTTTTGGGGTTTTTCTTTATAAACCAGAGCTTTTCTATCCCAGTTCTACCAAGTTTTCTGGCTAAGGCTATCCAGAAAATATCCGTGATGTTTGTCCCGATTATGGATGCCCCAGCTACCCACCAAACAGAGGCAAAACCGTGTGTCGCTAGATACATCATAGGTATTAGGGCTGCCGAACCCATAAAGCAGATAATCGGAATAATGATAATAGGAGAAAGCATTATTTGGTCGGGAATTTTTTACTCTTAAAAAAGCTTTTGGTGAACTGGACAAAAGTGTCCAGAGCGAGCACCAATAACTATGCGCTTTATTGTACCGCTACAACCACGCTTATTGCACTTTTCGCCCGTTTTTCTATAGGCATTATGTTTGTTTTGGAATTTACCGCGCTCGCCATATATGTTTCTGTAATCAGACATTGAGTCGCCACCAAAATCTATACCTTTCTTTAAAACTGTGCGCATGCCGACAAAAAGTTTTTTTAAGTTTTCTTCAGGTATTTTTGTCGGCTTGGAACGAGGGTCAATGCCTGCAAGCCACAAGCATTCATCTGCATAAATATTTCCCACACCTGAAATTATTTCTTGATCCATTAAAGTCTGCTTAATTGGTTTTGTTTCTTTATCAATTAAATTTTTAAATTGTTTAAAATTAATTTTTAGTGCATCAATGCCCAAATGTGCTAACTCCTTATCTTCCGAGTACTCTCCTGTGTCAATTAGTGTGACTTTTGCGAATTTTCTCATGTCAGAAAATGCCAATTGTTTTCCACCGGATAGTATAAAAATCAAACGAATAAATCTGTTGAACGGGTCAGACAGTGGAGAGTTTTTGTCGGATGATACCCATTCATGGTTTTGAAATTTGTATTTTCCATACATAAGGTGTCCGGTCATTTTCATATGTATCAGAACTGTTTTTGCTCGTCCTGAGCCCGTCGAAGGACTTAATTCAATAAGTACATTTTTACCGACTCGCACTGACTTTTTTATAGTTGCTCCAATAATTTCTTTTTTGAATTTTTTAAAGTATGCAGGATTTTTTATATTATCTTTGCCCGCATGAAAAGAGGAGTTATAACTTGTCCAAACATCTAAAATCTTTTTACCTTTTACAGTTTTATTTAATCCGTCAACTGTAGTTTGTACCTCTGGTAGTTCTGGCATTTATTATTTTAAAATTTTTTCTAATTCTTCCCGCGCTACATTTTCATCACTCCATGGAGTTTTCTTTTCGTTTGCTTCCATTATGTACGGGTCAGTTCCTTTGCCGGTGATAAGAACAACAACCTTGTTCTTATCGTCCTGAGAGAGCCTCTGGGCTTTTTCAAAAGCGAATCGAAGGGCTTCACGGCGATTCATAATAATTGTTGGATTTTTTAACATGTTTACCGTCATTTCTTTTATGATTTGGTTGGGATTTTCGTCGTATGGGTCCTCATTGGTTAGGATTACCTCATTGCAGTATTTGGAGGCAATTTCACCCATAATTGGGCGTTTCCAAGTATCTCTACCGCCACCAGTGTTACCCAGAACTCCAATCTTATTTTGGCTAGGAAAGGCCTTGTATAGGGCCTCAAGCGAGCCTGGTGTATGGGCATAATCCACTACTACGTCAAAGCTCTGCTTTTCATTTATTTTCACGAATTTTACACGACCAGGTATTGATTTGAGCGATGCCACACCCAAGGCAATTATTTCTGAAGAAATGTTTTGAGTTTTTGCAAAAGTTTCAGCAAGACCAGCATTTAAAACCATAAATTCTCCTGGTATTTCTGGCTTTAAGTTTGTATCTACTAAATGAAATTCTATTTTTTTCTCCGCATCAAACTGAAGAAATTTTTCTCCATATTCTGAATCACAATTTGCAATCATCACGCGGGGACGTTTTTTTGATTTCGCTAGTGCTTTTGGTAGTTTTAATTTTGCGTTTAAGTAATTTTCAAATGAGCCGTGTGATTCTATGTGTTCTGGTTCAAGGCCTGTAAAAATGCCGGCATCGAAATCTATATATAAATGGCGAAATTGTCTCATACCTTCTGAAGTAGTCTCCATTACCACCCAGTCGCACTCTGCATTCACGGCGTCAGCAATAAATTTCTGAATAAACAAACGTCCGGGCATAGACATTTTGAAAAGGTTTGGTCGAGAATTATCTCCAATTTTGAAACGAATGGTATTTAGCACCGCTGTTTTTTGTCCAGAAGCTTCGAGAATAGCGTTAATGAACTCTGTAGTAGATGTTTTACCTTTTGTTCCGGTCACGCCAACAATTTTTATTTTTCTAGATGGAAAACGAAAAATTATTGCACCAAGCAGTGGCCACAGTAGGTGATAGGCAGGTTGGAAGAATTCAAATATAGGTTTTGGGGTTATTTTTTTAAAAAATGAGAGCATATTATTTATAGTGAGTCATACCGAACTATTTTTTAGGATTCAAATTTTTTAAAGCAAATTTAATTTTGTCATTTGCCCCCTCAACATCTTTTGGTAGATCTCGTACTGCGTCTCTAGCTTGTTTTTGAGAATATCCAAGTGAAACAAGCGCTTCCACCACATCACCATCAACATCTCCAAGAAAGTTGTCTTTCGATGTAGCTAGCATTTTGCCTTTTAATTCCAGCACTATTTTTTCCGAAATCTTTTTTCCAACACCAGCAACTTTTGTTAAGTAAGATGGGTTTTGCTCTACTACCGCTTTTTCTATTTGAGTTCCAGATGCAGTATTCATTACACCGAGGGCTGTTTTTGGTCCAATTCCCGATACGGTGAGCAAAAGCTCAAAAAGTGCCTTATCGCTTGCCTCAAGAAAGCCATATAAATCAAGCGCATTCTCTCTGACTGCGAGATATGTATAAAGCCCAGTATTTGAGCCGTCTGTGAGCTTGTCTGCTACAAATAAAGGTACGGAAACAAGGTAGCCCACTCCATTTGCTGAAATAATCACTCTACCGCCCCGCTTTTCTATAATTTTTCCTTCTATAAAACCAATCATTTGTCCTACTATACCCCCACACCAAACATAGTTCCAACGGCTTGAAATCTAGTTAAAGTGATGAAATGGAAAAAACTTAAATATTCAGCAAGTTTGATTAAGTTTTTACTTGTTTGGTGTGGGGGTATACCAAACCACGTGTTTACTTGCCTTTTTGTGGTTTTTTCTTTAAACCACGTTAGATAATTAGTTTAATTTTAGGTGGTATTTACTTTTGCTATCTAACGGGGTAAATTAGCCGAATGCCAATAACAACATCAGCTAAAAAAGCCCTTCGCGTTTCTGCGAGGAAAAAACTTGTAAATGATCGTCGTCAAGATGCGATGAAATCATCTATCAAGAAACTTAAAAAACTTGTAGCAGAGAAGAAAGTGAAGGAGGCAGGCGAGCTTTTCAGAACTACTCAAAAAGCAATTGATAAAGCAGCAAAAAGGGGAGTTATAAAGCCAAATGCAGCTGCACGAAAAAAGTCTCGTTTATCAGCAATGATAAAGAAAGCAAAGTAAATCAAAAAACTGGCGAAAGCCAGTTTTTTGATTATTGGTGCTCCCGAACTTGGTGCTGATTCACTCGTTTGTGCTCTCAGTAGGAATCGAACCTACATTTTAACTTCCGCAAAGTCATGTCCTATCCATTGAACGATGAGAGCTTAGGCACAAGCTTATCTTTTTTCGCAAAATGATTCCACTCCACACAAGGAGCGGGTAGTGGGTTAGAAACCTAGGTGGTCCATCAGCTTTTCCCAGAATGATTCTTCTATTTCTTCCTGTCTTATATTCGGAGAAAGTATTCTTCTTATGTCTTCTGGAGAGGTATCCTCAATATGTATCGCTAAGATAGGTAAAAATAGTTTATTTGTTCTCAAAAGAAGTTTTCCTTCATGTTCGTTTACATGAAATGAACGAAGAGTGTTGTATGGGTATAGCATCATATCTAAAAGTATTCCTTTTTCAAAAATCCTTACAGTTATTCTTTTTGGAATTCTGGCCGCAAACAGTAAAAGTGAGGCGGTACCAATCATTATTAGTATTGCAAAGATATAGTTTTCTAGAATTACAGCTGCTATTGCTCCAGCAAAGGCAATAATGCCCACTGATATAAACCAGTCGGAACCATGCTCTTGAAGCGGATATTCAAGCGTTTGCCACTCAATAAAAGAGCTTTGCTTTGCCATTCAATTTATTTTATCACGACTGAAGCAACTGTTTTTGATATAATTGTCGTATGTTTAAAGATATATCCAGTATTCAGGCATTTGCAGATTCTCATCCTGCTGCAGTTATTTTAATTTTAATTTGGTCTTTGGCATGGAAGGCTTTGGCTTTATGGAAATCTGCACGCATTGGACACCGGTCGTGGTTTGTGGCGCTACTTCTAATTAACCTATTTGGTATCCCAGAGATTATTTATATATATTTCGTGGCAAGCAGGTTTAAGGTGGAATCTGAAACAGCCGCTTGATTATTCTTTGATTTTTAGACACCATACTCTCTGGAGGAATGGCTGAGTGGTTGAAGGCAACAGTCTTGAAAACTGTCATAGGGGAAACTCTATCGTGAGTTCGAATCTCACTTCCTCCGCACATATTTAAAACGCCCCATAAGTTGGGGTGTTTTAAATATGAGGACAGAGATTCTCACTTTTGTATCAAAAAAACCAATAGTGGACATTTCTATCATTACTTCTATGATGGTCGGTGAATAAGCATGAGAATAGAGAATGAGAAAAAGTTAGATTATGCAGATGTACTCATTCGTCCTAAACGAAGCACCCTTTCGAGTAGAAAGGAGGTAAGTTTAGAAAGAGAATTCAAATTTCCACACACCAAGAAAACTTGGAGTGGGGTTCCTATAATTGCTGCAAATATGGATGGTGTGGGTACTGTATCAATGGTGGCTTCTTTAAAAAAAGAAAAGCTAATTACCGCGCTTCACAAGTATCATGATTTAAAGGATTTTAAGAATGTAGATAAAAAATATGCATTCGTCACCATTGGCGTGCGTGATGAAGACAAAGTCTTTCTTAAAAAATTTATAAAAAAATATGGTGAGCCACATTTGCTTTGTATAGATGTTGCAAATGGTTATACAGAAAAATTTGTAGACTTTGTGAAAAGTGTTCGCGAAATTTCAAAAGGAAGTATCTTGATGGCGGGTAATGTTGTGACGGGGGACATGACAGAACAATTAATTCTTTCAGGGGCGGACATTGTGAAGGTAGGAATTGGGCCGGGGACTGTTTGCACAACTAGAGTTGTGACAGGTGTCGGCTATCCGCAATTGTCTGCGATTATTGAGTGTGCTGATGCAGCACATGGACTCAAGGGTTTGATTTGTGCCGATGGTGGGTGTAGGTCATCTGGCGACATTGCCAAAGCTTTTGGTGCAGGCGCGGACTTTGTAATGGTGGGTGGAATGTTTGCGGGGCACGACGAAAGTGAAGAGAAAATTATAGAAAAGAACGGAGAGAAATTTATCGTTCATTATGGCTCTAGTTCAAGCGACGCACTAGAAAAGCACTATGGTGGTAAATCTTCATACAGAGCGTCTGAGGGCAAAAAAATTCTAGTACCATTTAAGGGTCCTGTTTTAAATACTGTTAAAGATATTTTGGGTGGTATAAGGAGTGCTTGCACGTATGTTGGAGCAAGACAAATAAAGGAATTGCCTAGGCGCACGACTTTTATTCTGGTGAACAGGCAACTTTCTCCATCTGAATAATTGACTTAATTGCGCTCTATTATTTTGATAAAAATTACACACTATTTATTAAGAGACATAATAGAAAGCGTTCGGTATAATTTGATGTATGGGAAACGGATTTGAAACGCCAACATTTGGCGAAGAACGCGACATGACGCCTCCTAACGAGGGCGCAGATGAAAGTGACTTAGACCTTGTCGTAGACGAGGAGGGTTTCATATCTCTTGATAAAGCGCTAAATATTTTAAGGGAAAATGGCAATGGGGAAATAATTGATGAGGCAGCATGAGATTGCTCGGCATAGATTTTGGTGAGAAAAGAATTGGTATAGCAGTGTCTGATGAAACAGGCACTTTTGCTTTTCCAAGAGAAGTAATACAAAACGATGAAAATGCAGTTACTAAAATTGCGACTATAGTTTTGGAAAATAAGATTGAAAAAATAATTTTTGGCTTATCTCAAAATAGTGCTGGCGAAGATAATCCGGTAATGGTAAATGGCAGAAAGTTTGCGGATGATTTAGAAAAAATAACCAATGTGGAAATTGTTTTTCAAAATGAATCTTTTTCAAGTTTTCATGCAGAAATAGATTTCAATAAACCAACAGGGGCGGAGAGAAAGGAAGCACACTACGCACATTTGGATGGAACAGTTGACGCGTCTGCTGCAACCATTATTCTACAAAGATATATAGATTCACATGGCAACAATTGATGATTTTCTAAAAATAGAAATGAAGGTAGGCAAAATTCTGTCTGCTGAGAACATAGAGGGAAGCGAAAAGCTCCTGAAGCTTTCTGTTTCATTTGGCGAAGAAAGTCCACGCCAAGTACTTTCTGGCATTAAAAAATATTTTCCTGAACCAGAGGCTTTGGTGGGTAAAAAATGTGGTTTCGTGACTAACCTAGAGCCAAGACAAATGATGGGCATCGAAAGCCAAGCGATGATAATAGCTGCCTCTACGGACGAAAAAATAGCGTTGTTTGAAGTGCCAGACGAAATACCAGAGGGGACGAAAATTAAATAAGAAAAAACTCCGCTTTACAGAGTTTTTTCTTTAGTAAGTGGCTCCATGCCCAGTGCCCAGGTACGCTCATTATACTGCACGTCAAACTTACAATCTAATTCAATAAATTTGTGGTCACGAACAATCTTTTCGCTAGTGCTCCCGGCAGGAATCGAACCTACATCAAAGCCTTAGAAGAGCTCTGTTCTATCCATTGAACTACGGGAGCATGTGCTCATTTTAACCTACTGGTGGCTAAGTATACCTTTGCACGTACTTATTTTACCAAAAATTGCTGACGTTTACCCCTTCAACCACCCCTTCAATCCGGCATGCCCCGTTTGAAGGGGTACGTCTCTCCATTTCTGGCTTCAACGCTCGTTATTCCTGTCCTCCTTCTCGCAAAATCAAAGTCCTACTTCACTCCGCTCCTCCCTGCTGGTCGTCGCTCCGTGAAAATGCCGCGGGTTCGCGTCTGTGCCTCGGCCTTCTTCTTCCGTCCTGCTGTTAATTTTTGCTCGTCGGTGGGGGGGATAGATTATGATTGAAAATAAATAGCTCGTGGCCGCATGGCCGAGAAATTATTTATTTTCAAACCAACTTTGTAATTTTTCTTCTACAATATCGCGAGGTGTCGCGTAGCGTTCCCGCGATATTCGCAAAACAGTATCTCGGTCTGCCTCGTGTTCTTTCGGTTTGAGCGGGGGCATAGTGATTGCGGAGAAAGCGGGAGACATTTTTCCGTCTATCAGCAATCGCAAAGCGATATGGTGATTGTCGAGATTCTCTAAATCTTCGCCCGTAAATACGGGCTTCATTTCTTCCGCCAATTCCTTGGCGTCATAGCTCCCGACACGAAAAGAAATGACAGTCCCGACGTTGCCGAACACGGCATGCTTGATACTATCCGGCAACTGATACAGGTATTGATGAGCGAGGTTAAGATTGAGCCTGTATTTGCGGGCTTCCGAGAGAATGGACGGGAAAATGTCGGTGGAAAAGTTCTGAAACTCGTCTATGTATAAATAAAAGTCCTTGCGTAGTTCCTCCGGCAAGTTCTGCCGCTCCAAAGCGGCCAGATACATTTTCGTTACGATAGCCGAGCCGAGCAGGTTTGATTTATCCTCGCCAATCTTTCCTTTGGATAAATTAGCGAGGAGGATTCGCTTTTGATCCATGACAAAACCGAAATCAACCGAGCTTTTGGGTTGGCCGACGATGTTCCGCATTTGCGGACTAGAGAGAAGCTGTCCGACTTTGTTTTGGACGGGCGAGATTATTTCTTTCTGAAAGCGGAGGTCGTAGTTTTCATAATCTTCCGTCCAAAACATTTTTACAATCGGGTCTTTGACGTTAGCGACGATACTTTTCCGGTATGCCTCGTCTACAAGCATACGATACACGCCGAGCAGAGTTTGCCCGGGCGTGTCCATAAGGGCGAGGACGCAGTTGTATAAAATGTGTTCAAGACGCGGACCCCAAAAATCTTGCCACAAGTGTTTGAAAACGGAAATGAGTGACGCGGCGACAAGATGTTTTTCATCGTCGCTTTTCGCTTCAAGAATATTGATAGCGACGGGGTATGACGTGTCCGCAGGATTGAAATAGACGACTTGGTTCGTGCGTTCCTTTGGTATGAAGTTTAACAAGTCTTCTACCAAATCGCCGTGCGGGTCTACAAGGGCGACGCCGTGCCCCAAGCGCATATCCTGTATCACCATATTCTTGATGAGCGTGGACTTACCCGTGCCCGTCTTGCCGACGATATACAAATGATGTCGGCGATCCGACTTTTTGATTCCGAACGCTTTCAGCTCCTCTCTGAAAGTGGTTTGTCCGAGCAGTTCTAGTTCGTCCATTTTGTAAAAGCACAAAAACAAAGAGACGTGGAAACACGTCTCTTTGTCGTAACCCTATTTATGTCTCAATATTCATTCCGTTCCGAGGATTTTGGGAGAAATCCTCGGAAACCGGATTAAGTGCGTCTCCCCGCACTCTCTCCGCCCGAAGCACCGACATTTGCTGTGGGCTTGGTGATAATGAATCGTGGTTAGAGGATAGGATATTTGGAGACAAAATGTCAAATTGTGCCCTCGGGAAGAATCGAACTTCCAAGTCCTCGTTAGAACCGAGGCAGTTTATCCGTTAGCTTACGAGGGCAATTTATGCGACCCCGCAGGCTCTTCTGAGAAATTCAAAACGCTCCTTATTCCCATAAGAAGACAAAGATTTCAATACTTGAGCTATATCGTCAGGAGAAGAAGCTCGAACAACGCCCATGACCCATTTCTCATTACAACTTGGATGTCCTTCCAAAAACGCTATAAATGACATTTTTGTGTATTCTTTTCCAGCTTCTTGTGCTGTTTTCATAATGGTCAGTATAGCACAAACGCTTTATTATTTTTTTACCTCTCTAAAACTCTCCGCTTCCATACGCTTGAAAAGCTCCGCGTGTCGCTTTTGGTACGCTTCCTCAACTTCCTTGCGGGGCCGGAGATATTTTTCTCCGATCTTCGCCTGCGATACCGCCTTCGCGTATACCTTCGCGTCGTCGTCAATAATTTCGTGAGCCGGAGGCAGTTCAAGCGTCTGTATTTTCATAACATCGCCGTCTATTTTGTTCTTCATAACGCACCACGTCGGGCGTAATTCTTGGAGCTGTTGGATATACCACTCCCAGCCGGGCGGGTCGTTGTAGATAGAGGCGAGGGATTCTTTGGCGAGAATGTCAGCGTCGGCGCGGGATATGCGGAAGTAAGCCTGCAACGTGCAATTCGTCAGAATGGAAGCACGGAGGGCAGGCGGAAGTTGAGCGAGATTTTGATGAGCCAAAATGAGCGGCAACTTGTACTTTCGGCTCTCGGCGAGCGTTTGGATAAAGTTCTCGGTGGCGAAGTTCTGAAACTCGTCCACATAAAGATAGAACGGCAGACGCTCCGCTTCAATCGTGTCGGTGCGGGCAAACGCCGTCATTTGAATCTTCGCCAAGAGAAGCGAGCCGAGCAAGTCCGCACTTCCTTTGAGCCGTCCGCGATCCAGCTTCACCAAAAGGATTTTCTTCTTGTCCATAATCTCGCGGAAGCTGAAAGTGCTTTTGGGAGAGACGAACATTTGCCGGACTTTGCCGTTATTCAGGAACGCATGTACTTTGTTGAGCGTGCTTTCGGCCCATTCGCGCTGTTTGCTAATCGGGTGCGAATTGAAGTTATCAAAATAATCTCGGCAGGATTGACTTTCAACTTTCTCCAAAATCATTTTGCGAAACTTGAAGTCCGTGAGAAATGGGGGCAATTCCGCGAGCGTCAGCTCGCACTCAATAAGGGCGATGAGGGTGTTCATAAGCAAGTCCGCCAAGCGGTTGCCCCACGCGTCGCCGAATATCTTTTTGAATACCTCCAACAATTCGCCCGCCACCATGTCGGTATCCATGCCGTCCACTCGTTCAAGTGGATTGAAGCACACCGTATAGTCGGGGTCGGACGGGTCAATGAGGACGACGTTTTCTTTCAAGAAATCCAAGTCGTCCGAGTGCTGAAAAAGCAGATAGCTTTTTAAGTCCTCCGTTAGATCGCTGTGAGCGTCTACGACACCGAAGCCGTTGCCGTTCTTGGCGTCCTGCAAGGCGAGGTTCTCCATAAACTTTGTCTTGCCCGACCCCGACGCTCCGACGATATAGAAGTGCGTTGAGCGGTATTCTTGCGGGACGCCTTTGAGTTGCCGCACCAGTTGGCCACTTTCCTCGTCCTCGCCCTCCTCCCAGCCGAGGACGAGTTCGTCGGGCGTTGGTTCTCGTTGGAGTATCTGCACAGTCTTCTCCTCTTTGGAAGCGTTCAACAAATTTTCGCCCCACAGGTGGCGTTCAAGGAACGCCTTTAATTTTTCGCCAATATTCGGCATGGAAAAATGGGTTAAGTGATGTTCAGAAAGCCGCGCGTTTTGCTGTCAACCTTCGTGAAATCCAGCCGTTCCGCCTCCGTCATGGCCTTTACCGCTTCCAGAACGGAGTGATGGACGGTCGTGATGTAGGCGGTGAGTTCCTCTTGGTCAAAAAGGTTAAGCTGATTCCAAAGCGTCCCCGTGCCGCTTTTGAAATGGGAGAAAGCGCGGGCTATGAGCAGTAGGGGCCAGAGAATCAAGGCCCTCACGGGATTGCGCTTAAACCAGCGCAACCAAGAAACCGGCTCCTCCGCCAAATACCAAACGACGAGCAATTGGTCGCCGTAGTCGCGCGCGCCGATATACATATCGTGGGTGTCCAGCACTTTGTGCTCCACGACGACAAACTCGCGTCCCGTGGTAAAGAAGCCCGGGCCGGACCAGAGTTTCCGGCGTGAGGCGTGGATATGGGGCGCGTTAAGTTCCTCAATACGGCGGACGGCGTCTTTGAGGACCCGTTCGCCTTGACCTTGCGCGCCCTTGATGAGACCTGCCCACCTTTCCACGACTTTGTCCTGCGGTATGCGCTTGGCTCCCGTGAGATTATGCTTCTTGCGCCAGTGGAGGTAGCCGAAAACGGCGGCTACGACAACAACCAAGAAAATTAGATTTCCCATAATATAAGATTTTATTAAACAACAACTTAATAATTAAGGCCGACCTATTACTTCTAAATGATTGCGTGCGGTTCATCGTCTTTCGGCGACTTCCACACCGTCTTTAGCAACGCCTCCGGTGTCTCCACATTATATCGCGTTTCGGAGAGGAACAGGTACATCAAACTGCCCTCGTGGCGGTCGTCCGCGTCCTTGGCCGCATGACAGAGATTCTCCGCTCGCTTTTCGTGCGGAGTAATCGTGAGGACGCGGAAATGGGAAACGCCGAGCGTCTCCTTAAAACTCTCCTCGCGATTGTGTCGCCAATACATTTTCAATTTAGATACATATCGCTCCTGCGTCATCGTCGCTCGGTCGGCTTCCAAAAAACACGGATATTTGTGTGTCGGCGTTTCTAGCATAAAAAAAGCGTCCGCCACCAACGGGGGATTTGCGCCGCGTCTCGAAAGAGCCGACTTCAAGTCATTGCCCTGCACCCAGCGCGTCAGTTTTATATCGCTCTGCGATTTAAGCGCGAGCATAAGACAAACGCGGAATTGTGAAATCATCAGCGAGTGCGCGATGAGGGGCAGGGTGTGAACGTTCTCTCTCACGCGGCGGAAAATGCCTTCGCGCTCCTCCGCGTTCTTCGCCAACACCTCCGCACCTTTGCGCCCGAGAGAATAGACGATGTGGGAAGTGGCGAGCCGGGCGGACTTCTGAACTGTCGGCCGATCAAGGTAGCCGTGCTGAAA
>JBAQOA010000038.1:0-2377 GCA_049304335.1 Minisyncoccia bacterium
CCCCCACACCAAATATGTATCAAAATAGTAAAAACATTACGAAATTAAATATCATCCACATCTATTTGGTGTGGGGGTAAAAAAATATGAGTTTTCTTGAAATATTAGCCGACAAAAAAAAGATTGCGGCCAAGGACATTCCCTCAATTCAGGAAGAATCAGAATCAAAAGGAATTTCTTTGGAGCGCGCCCTACTAAATAGAGGAGTAACTCCTGAAGATATTTTGCAAAGTAAGGGAGAATTTTTAGACATACCTGTGAGGAGCGTAGGGGAGGCTGAAGTACCATCAAGCATTTTGGATTTAATACCGCAGGAATCCGCCGCTTATTATCAGTTTGCCCCGCTTGCAGTACAGGATGGCATTTTGGAAGTTGGAGTAGTTGATCCAGACAACATTGAAGCGAGAGATGCTTTGAATTTTATTTCGTCCAAATTAAATATGCCCTTTAAACTTTTTCTCATTACAGAAGATGATTTGAAAAAAGTTTTGAATCAATACAAAGGTTTGACCGGAGAAGTGACAAAGGCATTGGGTGAGCTAGAGACAGAAATTGCAGAAGATACAAAAAAAGCAGCACAAGGACAAAGTGATGAAGGTCCCCAAGAAGTTGACGCTGGAATTGATGAGGCGATTACAGGAACTATCGAGAGGAAAAATAAAGATGGCTCTTCTACCATTGTTGAGGATGCGCCTGTTGCCAAAATGGTGGGCACAATACTTCGTTATGCTATTGATGACAATGCATCAGACGTGCACATAGAGCACATGGGTGAAAGTGTGCGTGTGCGTTTCCGTGTGGACGGTGTTCTAAACACTTATTTGGTGTTGCCTCCAAAGGTTCACCAGTCGGTTGTGGCACGTATCAAAATTCTTTCTGCGATGCGTCTTGATGAAAAGAGAAAGCCGCAAGACAGTCGTTTCTCTGCAAAAGTAGGAGATAGAAAAGTGGATTTTCGTGTATCAACATTCCCAGCCTATTACGGAGAAAAAGTGGTGATGAGAATTCTTGACCAAGCTAAGGGCGTGAAGAGTTTGGAAGAAATCGGTATTTCTACAGAAAGCATTGCAGTAATAAGAAAAGCAATGAAGAGGCCATACGGAATGATTCTTATTTCTGGTCCTACTGGCTCTGGTAAATCAACAACCCTTTACGCCATGCTCAAAGAGTTTGATCGTGACCACAAAAATGTTTTGTCTCTTGAAGACCCTATTGAATACAACATTGATGGCGTTACACAATCACAAATTCGCCCAGACATTGGTTATACATTTGCAACAGGACTTAGGACGACCCTTCGACAAGACCCAGACATTATTATGGTGGGAGAGATTCGCGATAAAGAAACCGCCCAGCTTGCTATCCAAGCTGCGCTTACTGGTCACGTAGTGCTTTCAACAATTCACACCAACAATTCAATTGGTGTAATCCCACGTCTTATGGACATGGGAGTTGATCCATACTTGATCCCTCCAACATTGGTACTTGCTATTGCACAAAGACTTGTGAGAACTCTGGTACCGGGCACAGGCAAACCGCTACCTATAGAAGGCTCAGTGAAAGCAATGGTTGATAAACAATTTGAAGATTTGCCAGAGCAATACAAAAAGAAAATTAAATTCGGCAAGGAGTTTAAAGAAATTGAAGCTACAGAAGATAACCCAACAGGCACGAAAGGGAGAATGGCTGTTATGGAATTACTTGAAATGGACAAAGAAATCGAGAAACTTGTTTTGACAAATGCAGGCGAAGCAGAAATTTACAAAGTAGCTCGTGCAAAAGGAATGTTGTCTATGAAAGAAGATGCAATAATCAAAGCCTTTGATGGTTTGATTCCATTTGAAGAAGTCGCTGGATTATAAAATATGCCCCCACAAGCCATACAGAAATCAATACTTTTAATTGACGACGACCATTATGTGTCAGATTTTTATGCAGATGCCTTTAGAAATGCGGGGTATGATGCAGATGTAGCAGTGGGAGCAGCCGATGCACTAAAAAAACTTAGACTAGGAAAAAAATATAGGGTGGTTATGTTTGACGTCTCAATGCTCGCAGTGGATGGGTTTGAGTTGTATGAAATGATAAAAAAAGAATCATTGGCCTCGGATTCTGTGTTTATGGTGCTAACAAACTCTGCAGAGCCTGATAAAATACAGAAGGCAAAGCAATTGGGCATAAACACTTATTTAATTAAGTCCGCCACAATTCCTGTTGAGGCAGTAAGTAAAGTAAATCAGGCCCTAGAAGAAAAAATACAAATATGAGTCCCGTAGTAGAAAATGGTATCCGAGAAACTGTGGGATAATAAAATGAAATGAAAAGTCGAAATTTAAAAGAGATATTAATAAAAATCGGTAATCTGCTCGGCTAGAGC
>JBAQOA010000039.1:0-7728 GCA_049304335.1 Minisyncoccia bacterium
GTTTTTATTTGACCCAGAAGATCAGGAAGAGCTTGAGAAAAAATTAAAATTTTTACTGGATGGTGAACACTATTCACAAGCTGTGTCTAAGATTGGTGAACTATCCCTTACTCACACTTGGAATAATGTAATGGATGAGCACGAGAAATTAATAAGAATGGCTATATGAGCGACTTGAATATATTAATGATTTCAGGAGATCCTAAGCTTGAGAATAGTGATTCTTTGGTCGCAAAGCGGATTGCTAATTACGGACAAGTAGCTGAGAAGATTTTTATTGTAACAAGCGCGGATGGCTCAGATTATCAATTGAAAGAAAACATTTTCGTTTATCCTATAGGCAAGGGGTTACCCTTTCTTAGAATTAACTCTTTTAAAAGAAAGGCTAGAGAGATAATTCAAAAAAACAATTTAACCTCCAAAAATACAATTATCACTACACAAGATCCATTTGATACTGGACTTGCCGGTGTAGGTCTCAAAAAAGAATTTGGTTTTCCACTCGAAGTTCAAATTCACGGAGACATAATGAGTCCTTGGTTTAAAAGGCAATCAGTCATTCACAGGATAAGAGTTTCTATGGTTCAAAAAGTTTTAGAGAAGGCAGATAAGGTCAGGGCGGTATCTTCAATGATTGCTGATTCAGTAAGCAGATTTATTTCTAGAGACAATATCTATGTATTGCCAATTTATGTGAATAAGCCACTTGATTATGGGAACCGAGAATTTCTCCCAAATAAATATCCAGGATTTGGTTTTATTATGCTAACAATTGCAAGGTTAGAACCAGAAAAAAATGTAGCTCAAGCGGTGCGTTTGTTGAAGAGGGTTTTAACAATTGAACCTAGAGCGGGCCTCGTAATATTGGGGGATGGTAGTCAGAGAAAAAAACTCGAAAGTCTATCAGAGAAACTAGGGGTGAGAGAGCATCTTTCATTCGAAGGGTGGCAGGATAATACAAGGGATTATTTAGCATCAGCTCATTTATATATGCAAAATAGCTTTTTTGAAGGTTATGGAATGGCAATAGCTGAAGCGGCTTTGTTTGGTAGGGCTATTATTTCATCTGATGTTGGTATTGCGCACGACTTATCTAAAATGAATGCCTGTATGGTAGCGCCGGTAAATGACGATAAAAAAATGTTTGAACAGCTTAAGGTGGCACTCAATCAAGAAGGTAGGGTAATCATGGGAATAGCTGGACAGAGAGTTATTGATTCTTTGATTGTTTCTAAAGAAAAATTTTTGCAAATTCAAAAAGAGCAGTGGCAACTTATACTTGACAAGAGCTAGTTTATAATCTAATATATGGCTAAATAAGGCCAAATTCTCCTTGTATTTGGCAAAAATATGAAAGGAAAAAAAATAATTGTAACAGGGGGTGCCGGATTTATAGGATCACACATCGTTGATGCACTTATTGAGCTTGGAGTCGATGTCGTGGTGATTGATGATTTTTCTACTGGTCGTCGTGAAAACATTGAGCATATTTTGGACAAAATAAAACTTGTTGAGGGTTCAATTTTAAATACCGATTTATTAAAAGAGATATTCAAGGGTGCCTTTGCTGTTATCCATATGGCGGCGTTGCCATCAGTTCCAAAAAGCATTGAATTGCCAATGGAAACAAAAATGGCAAATTCGGTTGGCACACTGTCTGTTTTTATCGCGGCAAGACATGCTGGTGTAGATAGGGTTATCTACGCATCCTCAAGCTCTGTATATGGAGATACACCAGTTTTGCCAAAGGTTGAGACGATGGCCACTAACCCTCTTTCTCCTTATGCGATACACAAATTAACAGCGGAAATGTATGGAAAAATATTTAATTCAATATATGACTTAAAGACTATTGGTCTAAGATTTTTCAACATCTTCGGGCCAAGGCAAAATCCAAATAGCCCATATTCAGCCGTTATCCCTAAATTTATTTCACAAATAAAGCGTGGAGAGACGCCAGTAATTTTTGGGGATGGTGAGCACACACGTGACTTTACACATGTGAAAAATGCTGTGGAGGCAAACCTAAAAGCCCTTTTCGCTACGGAAGGATTCGGTGAGGCATATAATGTTGCTTCGGGCGGACAGATATCCTTAAATCAATTAGTTGATAAAATAAACAAAGAGCTCGGCACGGATATTTCTCCGATCTATGTTCCCCCAAGGAACGGAGATATAAAGGATAGTTATGCAGATATATCTAAGGCCAAAAAAACTTTTGGTTATGAACCAGTTGTGGGTTTTGATGAAGGTCTTAGAATAACAATTAAATCAATTTAAAATTATGAACAAAAAAATATTAATAATTAGTCAGAAAGTAGATACAAAAGATAACGATTTGAGTTTTTTTGTTCATTGGATAAAAGAATTTTCTAAGTATTCGGATCCTTTAACAGTGATTTGTCTTAAGAAGGGAGAATACAGTTTGCCAGAAAACGTGAAAGTACTTTCTTTGGGTAAAGAGAGCAAGCGTTCAAAGATTTTGTATATTTTGAATTTTTACAAATACATCATTAAGGAGAGAAATAATTACGATTCAGTGTTTGTACACATGAATGAAGAATATGTGCTTTTGGGCGCATTCTTATGGAAAATGTGGGGCAAGAAAATTACCATGTGGAGAAATCATAAAATAGGTACTTTTATGACGCCTCTTGCCGTAAAATTGTCTAATCAGGTGTTCTGTACTTCACCAAAATCATATACAGCTAAATATGCTAAGACAAAAGTTATGCCGGCGGGGATTGATACGTCTTTTTATGAAAAGAACGTAAATCCTACGCCAAATTCCATTTTATTTTTTGGGCGTTTGTCACCGGTGAAAAATGTCCATGTATTTATTGAATCTTTGGTTGCTTTGGATAAAGACGGAGTAGATTTTAAAGCTGAAATTGTCGGTTCACCAAGCAATAGTGAAGACTATGAATATGAGAAAGTCTTACTTAAACTTGGCGATACATTAGTTAAGAAAGGAAAACTTAAATTTAATAAGGGAATACCATATGAAGAATCTCTGACTCTTTACAGTAAATATTCTGTATATGTAAATCTTACACCGGACGGTAGTTTAGATAAAACAATGCTCGAGGCAATGTCTGCCCATACACCAGTTCTTCTATCTAATTCAGCGTTTAGGGGTCAAATTCCAGAAGCATGTCAATTGGCTAGTTTGGAAGCGGGAAGCGCTTCAGAAAAAATTAAACATCTGTTGTCCATGTCACAAGGAGAGAGGCAAAATATGGGAAATAAGCTTTTTGATTACGTCCATAATAATCATAGTCTAGAGTATTTAGTAGATCTATTAGTGAAAGATTTACAGTAAATTTAGTTTGAAATGAGATCTACCTCTATCCATTCGTTGAATGCTGACCAAGGTTTAAGCCCATTTTTAAAAATAGTTTATTTACTTTTAAACTGGATAAATAATCTCTTTCCGTATTCCAATTTAGATAGAAGAATAGAGTTTAAAGACTTTACTGTCTCAGACTTAGAAAATAAATGGTCAAAAACACATAGAAATAGTTCTGCATCTAGAAAATTTTCTGATTTATTCTGGATGTCTCTTCCTTGGGATAAAATATCGAATCAATTAGGGGGTATCAATATCTTTGATACAGGCTGTGGTTCTGGAAATTATGGCTTGAGAATAAATGAGGCAAGTGGTGGTCGGGTGAAAACATACACTGGGGTAGATGCAAAGGAAAAACCAAATTGGAAGGAAATACAATCTAAGAATTTAAATTTTAAATTAATACAGTCTAGATCAAGTGATATATCCAAGCTTATCCCAGACAATGTTAGCCTCTTTATAACTCAAACAGCTATAGAGCATTTTGATAGTGATATATCTTTCTTTGAACAAATAAAGAATTATATAGATAAAAGTAACAGGCCCATTTTACAGGTCCACATTTTTCCTGCATCAGCCACTTTGCCTTTGTATCTTTTTCATGGAATTAGGCAGTATAATCCGAGAAACATTTCTAAGATAACTAAAATTTTTGACAAAAATCATAAGTTTTTACTTTATGGACTAGGTGGTGATAAAAGCAAAAAAATGCATTTTAGGTATTTCACTTGGCCAGTATTAATTACCCGTAAATTTAATAAACCGACATTTGATGAAGAGGAGTACGACAGGGAGCTATTTAGTGCTGTGCGTCATGATTTAGAAAACCAGTCCAAGTCGCCACTTTTTTGGGCACTAATTATTGAGTCCAATTTTTCTAATTAACTTTTTTAAAAATATGTTTTGCTTCATATTTTACGAGGAATTTAAACATACCAAATACTCTTCCATATATTGATGGAATTTTTTTGATTCCAAGGTGCTCCTTTAAAATAAATGTTGTTGCCGCCTTTAGATATATAAGAAATATTTGAATCAGGTTTTTGATGTTTAGGCTTCTTTCTTGTTTCAACTTAATTATAAGATTTTCCTCTTCACGAGTTAAATTTATAAATCTCTTTATATTTTTTATTGTGTTGTGAGCTGATAGCGCTCGCTTATCTAAATTAAGAGTTTGAGTAAATGATTTCGGAAATGTTCTGTATAGAAGTAGTGGTTTATCTAGGTTTTCAAAATGTGTATCAGTATTGAAAAGTAGCCTACTCCATAGATCATAATCTTCGGAATTGGTTAGTTTCTCATCGTATGGATTATTCTTCATTATGTCCGCTCTTGCCATAATAGTAGGGTGAAACATTGGAGTAGAAAATAAGCTCGACCATTTTATATTTATATGCTCGCGCTCTCTTTTTAGTAAACTCAATTTTTTACCATTTTCGTTTATTGAAATCATCACAGAACCGATTACACCAATTCGTGGGTGTTTCTCCAAAAAATTGAATTGTGTTTGTAATCTATTTTTTACACTAATGTCGTCGGCATCCATGCGTGCAATGTATTTTCCACTCGCTTGTTTTATACCAACGTTAAATGAATAAGATAAGCCTTTGTTGCCATCATTATTTATAAATACAATCCTTTCATCTTTAAAGCTTTTTATAATATTTTCCGTATCATCTGTTGAGCCGTCGTTTATTATAATAAATTCAAAATCGCTGAAGCTCTGCTCCAGAATGCTTTTAATCGCCTGTTCGATAAAGCTTTCGGCATTATAAGCCGGCATTACAATGCTAATTTGTGGATTTTTTTTCATTTTTTAGAATCTTATTGAATACAACCTCGTGAGCTTTGATCCAGTCTTTATCATCAAAAAATTTTACGGCATGCCTCCTTGCACCAATGCTATATTTTGCTAAGTCTTTTGAAATTATTTCTACTGCTTCGGCGACTTTTTCTGGAGAAGGATAGAAGAGTTTTTCTCGAGAGATAGGTACCTCAAGTGTAATACCAGCTTCTGGAGAAATCCATTCCGCTACACCCCCGCTTTTTGAACCAATTACAGGCAAGCCAGATGCTATTGCTTCTAGAATAGCCGTAGGGGAGGAGTCCATGTGTTTAAGGTGAATATATATATGTCCTTCTCGGTAGAGGTCCGGAGCCTCATTTTGAAGGTATTTACCGCGCCTTAATACTCGATTCTCAAGGTCCAGCTCTTTTATTGTGTTGTTTATATCGACTTCTGCATTTGGCCATTCAGCTGGCCCATAAATACGAATATTTACATCGAGCCCCTTATTAAGAAGTATCCGCAAGGCTTTTAATGGCACAAGTATTTTTTCAGGAGTCATGTGAGTCCCCATTATTAAGAGACGAAGTGGCGTTGATGACAGACTCGGTTCTGCGGGTTTAAATATAGTAGTATCGCAACAGTTAGTAATCACCGTTGTAGGACAGTCTGCTTTTGCCACCATATCCTCCGATTCTGTTTGTGAAAAATTACTTTGATAAACAACATAGTCAGCTTTTGCTAGTGGTTTCATTGAATTATTTATTTTTTTCCAAATCGGAGACCATGCTGGACAGCCAATGCCGTTTTGATTCCAGACAACTTTAACACCCTTACGTTTTGCCTCATCCACCCAAATGTCTGAGAACCCAGGAAGTGTACTCGAAACTAAATATAAAATATTAAAGTTTTTCTTGTATTCACCGAATCTTTTTCTTAGGTGAGTGAGTTTCACTTTGCCACCTCGAATAAAAGCCCCTTCCGGTGGAAGTATTCCGGCGAAACTAATCCTTGGCTTGTCAAATTTGCCTGGGCTACCGATTAAGATAATTTTCACAAAAAAACGGACCAAAATCCTTTTTAGCCAGAAGGGGACTAGGACACGTATGTTTTTTGGAATTTTATTTATATTCATTTGATAAAAGGATTGAAATGTATTTGTTTGCCGTTTCCTCCAAAGTAGGAATGTTTATATTACCGCGATATTTCTCAATGTCTTGGGCCACTAAATCTATCGCTTCTAGTGCAGTCGGTCCATCCGTAAATCCTTCCCCTGCATTTTTAACAATTTCAGGATGTCCTCCAGATTTTCTATATACTGCAGGCAAACCGCAAGCAAGTGCTTCAATTAAAGCATTGCTGCATGGATCGTCCTCGCTTGGGGCGATGTAAATGTCTTGTTGTTTAAGTATTTCAGCGAGTTGCTTTGAAGGAACTGGTTCAATTAACTTCGCGCCCTTAAACTTTGCTGTGGTTCTTCCAACAAATGTAAGTTCAAACCTTGAGTGATCTAGGTGTTCATCCAACCAAGACAAAAGTGGTCCACCTTTTTTGGGATTATTAGACCAAGCTGTGGCAATGAGTCTAATTTTTCTTTTCTTATTTGGTGAGGAGATACGGCCCTGAGAATTGAATAAATCTGGGTCAGTTGAATTCAAAATAACAAATGGATTTTTGAAATTCAAGCCGATTTCTTTATATTTATCGGCACTATACTGTGAAATAAAAATAGTGGCATTTGCTAACGTCGCATTCATTTTTTCGGTGTTCCTGTCGATTTCTATATCTGTTCCTCTGTATATACCAATGGGGCCAGCTAGGCGATGAATCATTCTAGTTTTGTATTTTTTGCTTAGTATAGACAGTTTATCGAAATCAAAGTTAAAAGAATTAAACATCACTACCTTTGTTTTTCTACCAATTTTATTTGCACCGACGTCGTAGCCCTTTTTTATAAGTTCTTTAGTTAATGCGAGTAAAAATTGGTTCCCTCCGCCATATGGTGGTTTATGGAATTCATGGAAAATAGATATTTCCGGACCAAAAATTAGATGTTTAAATTTCATTTAATTTTTATTTATTAAGTGACCAAATAACTCTTTCCACATATTTTCTTGATTTGCATAGCTGTTGATTTTTGCTGTCGCCAACCCGTTTGCAATAATTTTATTACGCAACTCACTATTTCCTAAAATGTTAATAGATTTTAGTGCTAAATCATTAACATCTTCTATTTCCGTCATCATAGCATTTTCATTATTTATAACTAAATCTTTACATTGACCAACAGCCGTTGTTACTAGGGGAATACCCTTTGCCATTGATTCAAGGCATGCTTTAGGGCCACCTTCTTCTCTCGATGTAATCAGGTATAGATCCAAAGCATCGTATAAATTCGCTATCTTTTTGTAATCTGAATAATAATGATGTACAAATGGGACATCAAGTTTTTTTAGTCCATTTTTTATGAAACCTCTAGAAGGTCCAGAAAGAAGAACGAAAATATTCGGTACTTCCAGTTTAAGTTTTTCAATAACGCTTAGAAAAATGTCTGGACCCTTTATCAACTTCGGTTCATTGCCCTCCTTCCACC
>JBAQOA010000040.1:0-1575 GCA_049304335.1 Minisyncoccia bacterium
TGAGAGAGACCAACGGATAGGCCAAAATATGGGGAGAATAAACATTTGCGTGTTTTTATAGATGTATAATTAACCGAGATGGAGCCTAAATTCCAAACATCTTTCATACCCAAAACCCAAAGTCAGCAAACTGCCGTGCCCAGAGAGGTTGAAGCCGCTTCCGGCCCAAGAGAGTCAGGCGGTATTTGGAGCTTGATCGCAAACGGTATTTTCACTATTTCAATTATTGCAGCTATAGCTGTGTTTGGTGGTCAGTGGTATTTAAATAGGAGTTTGGCTTCTATGGGCGACGCACTGACAAATGCTAGAAATGAACTTGAGCCAGAACGCATTCAGGAAATTAATCGTGCTTTCGATAGAATAAACGCAGCAAAGGGTCTTTTGGCAAATCACGTGATGCTCTCTAATTTCTTGGATAAGTTTCAATCTATTACCGTAAAAAATCTTCGCCTTACTGATTTTGATTTTAATATGCTTTCAGGAAAGGGAATTACAATTGGTTTTAGGGGAGAAGCACTTGGCTATGTATCTGTGGCAGAACAAGCAGATATTTTCTCAAAGCAAACCTTCTTCAGAAACTCTAGTTTTTATGATTTAGATTTAAACGAAAATGGTGCAGTTTTGTTTTCGTATAAAGCCGAACTAGATCCTGCAGTAATTTCGTCGCCTCAACCAGTAGAGAACACACAATAATATGAAACCATTTCTTCCAATTCTTCTAATAGCAATCGCAATAGGAATTTTTTACCTATATATTGACCCGCACTATATGGAAGTGAAGGGGCTTTTGAATCAACGAGCGGAATATCAAACTGCCATTGCAAACATTGAGCAAGTTAAACAACTTCGAAACACCTTAGAGACTCAATACAATGATCTTTCACAATCAAACATTGCTCGTTTGGAAAAAGTAATTCCTCAAAATCTTAATGTCGTCAAATTGACAGCTGATTTGGATGCGCTGGCTGGTAAACGCACAATGTCAATTAGAAATGTAAGAGTGACAGAGCAGGCAAGCGACAATAGTTCCGGTATTACGCCCAAAGACAATAAGCCATACAAGACAACCACAATGTCGTTTAGTGTTCTAGGTTCTTATTCAAACTTCGTGTCATTTTTACGTGATATAGAGAAAAGCCTGCAGTTGATTGATGTAAGGTCGGTGCACATGAAAACAGCAGGAAGCACGAGTAGCATTATGCAGTTTGATATAACCGTCCAAACTTATTGGATTCAATAATATGCATTTAAATACTAAATTAATTGGGTGGGTGGTAGTAGTCCTAATAGCAGGAGGTGCTATGTATTCCATGATTACAAAGACAAGTACAGATTCAGCTGCTTCACAGGCACAGGTGCAAGCAGTGGGTGTCGATTTGCTAGCTCTTCTGGGGAAGTTGCAAACAGTTAACTTCAGTACAGATTTATTTAGTGATAACAGCTTCACAGATTTAGTAGATTTTTCTATTGCACTTCCTGTGCCAGCGCTCGGTCGACCAAATCCATTCGAAAAAATTGGCATTGATATTGGCTCGGTTTCTTCTGCGCCCGTAATTACACAAACAGTAAAAACTG